>DATKYB010000100.1 GCA_035528715.1 Nitrospinota bacterium
AATCTAAAAAGGAAGAAAAAACAGAGGATAAAAAAGAGGTTAAGGAAAAGGAAAAGAAGAAGGAGAAAGAAAAGAAGGAGAAAAAAAAGAAGTCAGTTTCAAAGAAAAAGGATATGAAAAAAGAAGATAAAGATACAGAAAACGGAAAGGTAAAAAAAACAGCAAAGAAAAAGTGATGTAAAAAACATTTTGTAACTAAATAAAAAATTTTAAGGCAGCATAGAGGCTGCTTTTTTATTTTTTTAATTTTTTGTTTAATAATCTTAATTTGAAAACATTTCTTTTATTTCAATTACAGTCCGATCAAATCTTTTTAATCAATCATAAAATCAAATTATAAGGAGATGTCTATGACAGAAGAACTTTCTGCTGAGAACTGTTTTGTTTGTAGTGAAAGTAATCCTGTTGGATTAAAGCTTAAATTTAAAATGGAAGGAAAAATAGTAAAATCAGAATTTACTCCAAAAGCAGAACATCAAGGATGGAACAATATTACCCATGGAGGGATTATTACTGCTGTGTTAGACGATGCTATGGCATACTGTATTTACTTAAAAGGAATTGTTGGTTATACCGCAAAGATGGAGATAAGATTCAGAAAACCCATTCCCATAGGTACAACATTATTGATATATGGCAGAATAGTTTCTCAAAAGAAAAACTTAGCGATAATAAAATCATGGGCAACTTTTAGGGATGGCCAGATAGCAGCAGAGGCTAGGGGGGTCTTTACTATTGAAAAGAAAGGAGAAAGTTCATCTTGATGGTAGAGATTGCAAACTTAAATCAAAATTATTTACATACCGATGATGAGGTCATGAATTTCTGTCCGGATAATTCTAGAAATCTGATCTTTTTATTTATTTTTCATTTATTTCTTACAAAATTTGTTTGTCATTGGCTTTTTTAAAATATAATTTATTTATTGAGGTGGCAAAATGATTATAGGTGTCCCAAAAGAGATAAAGGAACATGAATATAGAGTAGGGATGGTTCCCGAGGGGATAGAACTCCTTGTCAAAGATGGTCATAAGGTTTTTGTAGAGACCATGGCCGGAGAAGGAATTAGTATAAGTGACAAAGAGTATATAGATGCCGGAGCCGAAATTCTCTCGACGAAAAGAGAGATTTATTTAAGGTCCGAAATGGTGGTTAAAGTCAAAGAGCCTTTGCCAGAGGAATTTGAACTTCTTCAAAAAGATCAGATACTTTTTACCTTTTTGCACCTGGCCGCAGCACCGGAATTAACGAAATGCTTGTTAAAGCAGAAGGTTATTGCCATTGCTTATGAGACAGTTCAGCTTGAAAATGGTTCTCTACCTCTTTTGATTCCCATGAGTGTGATTGCTGGAAGGCTTTCAGTCCAGGAAGGGGCAAGCTTTCTAAAAAAGACAGAGGGAGGAAGAGGGGTTCTTTTAAGCGCAGTTCCTGGGCTTGAGCCTGGAAAGGTTGTTATATTCGGTGGAGGTACAGTAGGGTTTAATGCTGCAAAGATAGCAATAGGATTGGGAGCAGAGGTTTCTGTATTCGATATAAATATGGAACGACTTCAGTATCTTGAAACTATCTTTTCAGGCAAGATAAAGACTCTCGTTCCTAATAGACATAATCTGGAAAGAGTTATATCAGAGGCCCATATTATTATTGGAGCAGTATTGGTTCCGGGTAGAAAGGCACCGCATGTTCTCAAAAGGGATATACTACCAAAGATGAAAAAGGGCGCAGTCATAGTTGATGTTGCCATTGACCAAGGGGGATGTGTTGAGTCTTCTAAGCCAACAACCTATAGTAAGCCTGTATTTTTTGATGAAGGTATTATCCACTACTGTGTTCCCAATATGCCAGGTTCTGTTCCGAGAACCGCAACCTATGCCCTTACCAATGTTACCCTTCAATATATCAGGGATATAGCCAATAAAGGATGGAGAAAAGCGATTACAGAAAGTTTACCATTAAAAAAGGGGCTTAATATATATAATGGAAACATAGTCTGCAGGGGTGTTGCGGATGGGGTTGGCCTTCCTTATCGAGAAGTAGATTCCATCCTTTGATAAGGATAAGGTAAATTTAGGAGAATCAGAGGTGATTTTTTCGATTCTCAGGAGGTACACCAAGAAGATTTTCAATAAGAAAATAAGATGAGTATCGTTGATGCCAATTCTTTTTTCGTTCTCATATTATAATTCTTTCTTTTTTCATCCTTGGAGTGATATTTGTCTTATCAATACTGGCGCATATTTTTAAATCTTCATAACCCCCTTTCTTTATTAGATGATTACCCCATTCAGATTTTTCAAGCATTTTAAAAATATTATCCTTAAATCTATTATAGATTATAGTTGCTGCCAGAGCCGAATCAGAAAGCTTTATTTTATTTTTTATGTTTTTTATTAAACCCTCTATAATCATTCCACCACAAACAGTATCTTCTAAAGAAAAGAGTCCTCCAAGCCCAGAACATACAATAATTGTGTCTCTATAGTATTCTTGTAATTTCTTAATCAGGGCAGTTATATTCATAAAGGAAGAGATGAAGACCTCTTTGGCAGAAGATGCTCTTTTTAGAGTCTTTGTACCATTAGTTGTCTTCATAATGATAATTTTATTTTTTATAATATCTTCTCCATATTCTCTTGGTGAATTTCCCAATTGAAATCCTTCTATCCTTTCTCCTTTTTGGGCTCCTGCTAATAAAACCTTATCTTTTCCTATTTTATTAGCTCTTTGAAAGGCATCTTCAAGAGTCAAAACAGGGATTATTGCAGAACAGCCATTTTTGAAGGCTGTTGTTATTGTAGTGGTTGTCCTAATGATATCGATAACGATAGCTATCTTGTCTTCAAGATTTCCTATATAATCCAGTTCTTCCGGTGTGAATAGTAGATTAACTTTCATAATTTATCTCCTTTTCCAAATCGAGTTTTATTATTTAACAGAAATAGAATTCATCGTAAAGATAAATTTAATGCTATTGACATAATATTGTCATTATATTATTTTTGTTTACAGTCATTCTCGATTACTTTTCTTTCAAAGACCTGCTTTCGTGTTTTTTAAAATTAGACAGTTAAATAAAATAGATTAACAATAAAAAAAAGAAAATCTAAGCACCCTCTGTAAAATTGCTGATTATTTAAAAAGAAACTATTTTTTTTAACAAGTAAAAGGGAAGATACAATGAAATATCTAAAAGATTTAAAAGAGGGAGAAAAGATAATAGAGTTTTATCTTGTAGATGAAAAGCAGATAAGGGCGAAGAAAAATGGGGAGGAATACATATCTCTTAATCTCAAGGATAAAACAGGCCATATACCCTCTGTTATTTGGGATAATGTTAGTAAATATAAAGACAAATTTCAAAAAGGAGATTTTGTAAAGATAGAGGGTTTAGTAGGTATGTATGGTAATGGCCTTCAAATAACGATTAGGAAAATAAGGAAGGTCGAAGAAAGGGATGAGAGAGAAGGATTTGATGAATTGAATTATTTTGAAACAACTGAAAGAGATATCGAGACTATGTGGAAAGAGTTGCTTGATATTGTCGATAGCCTTGAAGATAAATATATCCAGAAACTGGTTAAAGAAATCACAAAGGAAAATGAGAAAAAGATAAAGATGTATCCAGGGGCCATGAGAATCCACCACGAATACATTGGTGGATTTCTCGAACATACCCTATCTGTTGCTAGAACGTGTGACTATTTCTCTGGAAAATACGGGGAAGTCAATAGAGATTTATTAATAGCTGGGGCTATATTGCATGATATAGGTAAGTTGAAAGAGCTTTCCGTAAGTAATATTACAGAATATTCTGAAGAGGGCAATCTTATCGGTCATATAGTTTTAGGAAGCGATATGGTAAAGGAAAAGGCAAGAAAGATTGAAGATTTTCCAGAAGATAAATTAATTCAACTGGACCATATTATTTTAAGCCATCAGGGCAATATGGAATGGGGTTCTCCTAAACCTCCGATGACTATTGAAGCATTGATACTTCATTATGCGGAAGATCTCGATGCAAAGGTTAATATCTTTAAAAGGGCAGTAAAAAAGGATCGGGAAGAAGGGAAATTTACCCAAAAAGACCCACTTCTGGGCAGAGTGTTGTTTAAGGGATAAAGAACAGAAGTTCTTTTGAATGACCTCAAAAAACGAATCAGATTTTTAAAATAGACTTTGGCAAGACTACCTTTACGCAGACCCTTGGGTTAACAATCTGGCATATCTTCAAGTCTGCAGAAACGCTGATTAACATCGCTGCCTCTATATATTCTAAATCAAGGCATTTTACCAATAAGTTTGCCATATTATCCAATGCTATCTTTGATGCCTTTTCAACAGTCTTACCATCAGCAATAGTCATGATCTCTTTTTTTGTTTCTACCAACGGATGGGTCAATTTCAGTTTGTTGTTTAAATTACATTTCATCGTAACTGTACCAGAGGTTTCCAGACCCGAGAGAAGGCTTTCACCGTCTCCCATAAGGGCATGGATGTCACCTAAGGCTAAGTGAGCACCTTCAACGAAAATAGGAATATAGACCTTTGATCCTTTTTTAATAAGTTTATTGTCCATATTGCCACCATAAGGCCCACATGTTCCACAAGGAAAGAGACCGTCTTTAGGAGCAACCCCTATCCTGCCAATCATAGGGGATAGAGGAAGTTTGATTTTATTATTAAAATATGCAAAATTTTTATCATAGTGAACCACCTTTTTATATGGTCTTGATATTTTTTCCTTAAATGCTCCTTTATTGGGATGGGCAAGTATTATTCCTCTATTATCAGTTAGTTCTATATCAATTATATGAATCTCTAAAGTTGAACCAGGAAGAGCTCCCTTAATAAATATATTTCCTGTTATGGCATTTAATTCAGAGGAATCGTCAGAAAGAATATTTGAAAAATTCCGTCTCTTGCCAAATCTGTTATGGGTTTCAACTTTAAAGGGTTGGCCTGGTGAAATATATTCTGCTATAGGGTTTTTCCTGCTAAAGGAATATACCAGATTTTTCTGAGAAATGATTTTCATCTTATTCTTTTTTAAATAAGTTATAATTGTATATATTTTACCTTGACAATAAGATACCGATTGTTTAAATTATACATAATACAAAAATCTAAAAATATCAATATTTTATTTATAGGAATAAAGATGGCAATCACACATCCGAATTTAAAAGAGGTGGTTTATAAAGAATTAAAGAAGATGATCATATCCCATAAGATGGAGCCGGGAATAAAGCTTCACGAGGAACATCTTGCTGAAGAGTTAGGTGTTAGCAGAACCCCTATTAGAGAGGCCTTGAGCAAATTGGAGCAAGAAGGAATCGTAAAAATTATTCCAAGGAGAGGGGCTTATATTGTTAAATTATCCAAGGAAGAGATAGAGGAAATACTTACCATAAGGGAGTTTTTAGAGGCATTAGCAGTCCGTCTTTCTATTCAGCATATAAATGGTGATGTGATAAAAAAGATAAAAGAGTGTTTTCAAGACTCAAAAGGAAATCCTATTGAGGATGATCCTTTAATAGCCCATAAAGCAGATGTAAAATTTCATGATATTATACTTGATACCGCAAGGAGTACAAAACTTACTGAATTGATGAATAATATCTATGGCCATATTCAGATGTTGCGATACAGGGTGCTGACTCTTCCTGGAAAGGCCAGAAAATCTTTGAAAGAGCATCTCAAGATACTCGATTCACTGGAGAAGCGTGATGCCGATCTTGCAGAGAGATACATGAGAGAGCATATTAAGAATGTCAAAAACGATGTGTTAACTACCTTGAAAGAGGGATAAATTTCTTTCTTTAATTCAATCCAAAAAAATAGTCTTCATAATAAAATCTTTGTATTTTTCGTGTCTTCAAAAGAAAGCTACAAAAATAGGAACCCCTAAATAGGTTTTTTCTTTTTCCCTCCCTTACTAAATATCTAAAGAATCAAAAATGGAGGGTTGGAAATTTGAGAAAATAAGACTGAAACTGCTCAATTAGATGAGGTTAATTATGATTTTTCCAGAGAAATTGAATCTTGCAAACATTCCGACAAAGATAATAAAGCTTTGTAAACTAAGCAAGATATATGGTGCAAATATCTATCTCAAGCGAGATGACCTCACCGGTTTTTTAACGGGAGGAAATAAAATAAGAAAATTAGAATTCTTTTTTAAAGATATTATACAAAAAGGGTGTGATACGGTCATTACATGCGGAGGGATTCAATCTAATCACGCGAGGGCAACAGCTGTTGTAGCCAGGAGATTGGGTATTGATCCTGTTTTAATCCTAAGGGGTGACAAGACATCGCATTATAGCGGAAATCTCCTGATTGATAAAATATTAGGTGCAAAGGTGATAACCATAGACCATCAAGAATATAAAAGAATAGATTCTGTACTAAAGGAATGTTCAATTCATCTTAAAGCGGATGGGAAAAGACCATATATAATTCCAGAGGGAGGGTCAAATGGCCTCGGTTCTTTTGGATATATTAATATGATGAAAGAGTTAAAAAAACAGATGAAAGAGATGAGTATTGAGATAGATTCAATTGTCCATGCAGTCGGTTCTGGTGGGACATCAGCAGGCCTTGTCATAGGGAAAAAGATCTATAATATAAAAGCTGATATATATGGTATAAATGTCTGTAATGATAAAGAATATTTTGTTAAAAGAATCTATAAGATCATAATGGAGGCTAAAAGGAAATATAGCATAGATATAGATATAAAGTCTAAAGAGCTGAATATAATAGATGGTTACAAGGGATTGGGTTATGCCATAAGCAGAGATGAAGAGATAGAGTTGATTATAGAGATAGCAAGGGAAGAAGGGATTATTTTTGATCCTGTCTATACAGGTAAGGCAATTTTTGGGATGCTTGACCAACTCAATGTTGATAAAAATAGATTTGGAGAAAATATTCTTTTTATTCATACAGGAGGCATTTTGGGTCTTTTAACAAAGGAAAAGGAAGGTAAATTTAGTCAGATAATCAATAGCATGGATAATTTTTAACATTATCTTAAACAGTGAAAAAACCTTTTCAGAAAAATTGTAGAGAGGGCGTGGAAAAACCTGTGAAGTGAAGTCTCAAGTTACTTATTTTTTAAGTTTTAAAACAAAGTGCTTTAATTTTTGTCAATTATATATCTCTCTATTATTCAAGTAGATATATAGAAATTATTAAGATTATAAGCTTTAACAATTTTTATAAACAATCGCGTATTTTTCCCACAGATTTTTAATACATGATGTTATGAAATATAAAATTTTAATATTTTATGAGACGTAAAATTTAGATGTTTAAGGTAGAATTATTTTTATCTTTTCTCCTGGAAGAAGCTTTGTATCAGCAGGTAGACTATTAAATTCTGCAATATCCCTTTTTCTTTTATCATTACCGTAGTATCTTTTTGATAGATTAACAAATGTTTCTCCTTTTTCAACTGTATGTATCTTAATATGCTTAATCTTGATGTCCTCTATTTCTGATGAAGAGAGTTTTCTAAAACTTCTTTCTATATTTGAGAAATAGTAAGAGGCATTTTTATATTCCCTTAAAGGGGCTAAAGAAAGAAGGGTATAACCAATTTTCTTATTTGGTTCCAAAAAGTATAGTATGGATAGTCCCATTCCTCCTGAAGAGGCCTTTACTTCATAGATTCTTTTCACTCCGTGAAAATCATTAATAGTTACTCTTTGGATAGGACCTTGTGGGAGGCCTATTTTTTTCTCGATATTATATACAAAGTCATTGAGGGCCGTCTCTCTCTTTAATTCGTGGATTTGGAGTTGAAAGAGATAGTTTCTGTAGGGATGTTTGGTGACAAATAGTAGTCTTGAACTTTGTTTTTTCCAGTCCTGAGGTAAAGTGAGAGTTATGCCTGCAAATTTATTTTTATATACTTCTCCATCAATGATTCCGTCTTTTTCTCCAGGGCCATAAACCATGCCTTCCAGACGAGACTTATACTCATTATAAGCAGTTATCTTTAATGTTTTACTCTCTTTTAATAGTCTTGCAGCCTCTGTTTTTACAGTCTGTATCCTTTCGCTGGTAGTGGGATGAGTAGACAGGAACCCGGGCAAAGAACCCCCGTCTTCCTTTTC
>DATKYB010000101.1 GCA_035528715.1 Nitrospinota bacterium
AAAACTGTCCCACCAGCAGCAATATTTATCGTTGGAGCATTCCTTATTCCTTTACTAAAAGGAAGACTTAAATCTTTATACATGCTGCTTTTGCCTGTTCTTGCCTTTATAAACCTTCTTCATATGCCAAAAGGCGAGTACTGGATTGTCAACTTCTTGGATTATAATCTCATCTTTGGCAGAGTTGATAGCCTCAGTATGGTCTTTGGATACATATTTGTTATAATAACTTTTATAGGGATTCTTTATTCACTCCATTTAAAAGATGACTTACAACATGTTGCAGCCTTGTTTTATGCGGGGGGTGCTTTGGGTGTTACCTTTGTAGGGGATCTATTTTCTCTTTATATCTTTTGGGAAATATTGGCTATATCATCTCTATTCCTTGTTTGGGCACGAAGGACAGAGGCGTCGCGCTCTGCAGGTTTCAGATATTTCGTATGGCACTTTTTTGGTGGTATATGCCTATTAGCGGGTATAATCTTATATGTCTATAATAGAGGTACCCCTGAATTCGGTTATATAGGATTAAATGATTTGGCTTCTTATCTTATATTTATTGGATTTTGCTTGAATGCAGCTGTTTTTCCCCTCCATCCATGGATTGTTGATACCTATCCTGAGGCTACGGTTACTGGTGCTGTATTTATGTGTGTCTTGACTACTAAGAGCGCTGTGTACATCCTAGCAAGAACCTTCCCAGGTACTCCAGTTCTGATATGGGCCGGTGCATTTATGGCCTGTTTTCCCCTCTTTTATGCTGTTATTGCAAATGACATGAGGAGAGTACTTTCGTACATCCTTATTAACCAGGTTGGATTCATGGTGTGCGGGATTGGGATAGGCACACAACTGGCCATAAATGGTGTAGTTTCCCATGCTTTTTGTCATATTATATATGATGGACTTCTCTTTATGGCTGCCGGATCTGTTCTTCATATGACAGGAAAGATTAGAGCTACAGATCTAGGAGGTCTATATAAGACCATGCCATTTACAGCTATATGCTGTATGATAGGTGCTGCCTCAATCTCTTCAATCCCCCTTTTCAGTGGTTTTATAAGCAAATCAATGACTGTGGCTGCGGTTGGCAAAGAGCATTTGCCCATCGTATGGTTCATGTTACAATTTGCCACAGTAGGTGTATTCCTTTACGCTGGCATTAAAGTTACTTATTTCACATTTTTTGGTGAAGATTCTGGAATAAGAACAAAGGAGCCCCCGCTTAACATGTGTCTTGCTATGGGGTTTGCTGCCTTTTTATGCATCTTCTTAGGTATTTATCCTTATCCGCTTTACAAAATTCTTCCTTACCCTGTTGATTATGTTCCATATACGGCATTCCATGTTGTAGGAACGCTTCAGCTTTTGATGTTTGGGGCATTGGCCTTCACACTTTTTATTCTCTCCGGATATTATCCTGCAGAACTAAGGGCTATTAACCTAGACACCGATTGGTTCGTGAGAATACCTGGGAAGAGATTTATATGGTTTTGCGAAAAGCCGCTGATGGCGTTTGGGAATTTCATTGATCGCCATGTATTGAGAGCGGCAGGTACTTGCAGGTCTTCTCCTAGCGGAGCTGTGATTTGTGAGGATAAGATGGATAAATTTTATCATGTGGGACTAACGTCCACACCAGAGGTTATCTATAATTGGGTGGAGCACCTTCGGACTGAGTATGGATACTTACCGTGGAATCTAATATATATCCTTATATCTTTTATCGGGGTGCTATTTATAATATTGTTATGGGGGCGGTAAAATGATACCTTATATTCTTCTTCAAATAGTTATAATACCGGTCATAGCTTCCATAATTATATTTTTAGCCAGATACAAAGCAGGTAAGAAAGCTGGCTGGATAGCAGCCATTACTCTCATATATACTACTATTCTCCTTTGCATAGCCGGTCTCAGGGTTTACAGTGGTGAAATAATTTATGAGAAATACCAGCTTGGACCAGAGGTGAGTTTAAATCTTCTAGCAGACGGCTTGAGCCTACCAATTGCATTGATAATAAATCTTATATGCGTTGTCCTTGCATTTTACTCAATACACTATGTAGAACACAGAATAGAGTTGATATATGGAAAGGTAGATAAAAGAACTTGGCTTATATATTACACGAGGTTTTTCTTTTTGTATCTCTTCTTTCCCGCCGGTTTTATGGGTGTTTCCTTTGCTACGAACCTTATATCAATGTATTTTTTCCTTGAACTGCTAACCATTGTTCCCCTTTATTTCATAATGGCTCAATTTGGTTATTCTGACTTTATAACGCGTTATAAAGTTGCGTTGATGTGTCTTTTCTGGGGAGTTATTGGGGCAACCTTCTTCCTGATTGGGATTCTAATAGCTTATACACAGATAGGGAGTTATGAAATCTCTGAGCTACCAAAGCTTGCAGGAAATCCTCTTACCTTTTGGATTGCATTAATCATCCTTCTTGGCTTGGCTACTAAGCTGGCAATAGTTCCCTTTCATGTTTGGATGCCATGGGTTCATGCAGAACACCCCACATGCATAGCGGGATTGCTTGCAGTGTATGCAAATATTGCAGTATATGTGGTTGTTAGGGTTCTGTTCTTACCACTCCGTGAAGATCTCAAGATTTTTTGCATACCTCTTCTTGTGTTTGCCCTGATAACCATGGTATACGGCTCTCTTCTCGCTTTAGCTCAAACTGATGCGAAACGATTCTGTGCTTGTTCAACTATAAGCCAGATATCATACTCTGTATTTGGGATTGGTGCCCTCACTATTTGGGGTATTGAAGGTGGGATCTTTTACTTTCTGAGTCACATCTTGGGTAAGGCAATTCTCTTCTCAACTGCTGGTGTGTTAGTCTATACAACAGGGACTAGAGATATGAGAGAGATGGGGGGACTTTGGTCTAAGATGCCAATAACCGCTATACTTTGGATATCGGCGTCACTAATACTCTCAGCGCTTCCTCCTACAAGCGGTTTTGTGGGGAAATGGATACTTTTTATAGGCGCTTTCAAAGGGATGCATGGAAATCCACTAGGACTGGTAATTGTTATTCTGGCAATCCTTTCAACTATACTCACACTGGTCTATACATTCTTAGTTGGAATAAGAATATTCTTTGGTCCATTGAAGCCTGAACTATCAAATGATAAAATTAAAGATCCTCCATTAACCATGAGTATTCCTCTTCTTAGCTTAGCAGTTGTAGCTTTGGTCCTTGGGTTGTATCCTAAACCTTTTTTACACCTCCTTAGTTCTGTAATAGGTTTATTATGAGTATGCTAATGGCAAATTTTTCCCTATCTCTTCACCGTATTAAAATTTCTGTTTGATAACCGACTATTTTCCCTAAAGGATATGCTTTATTTATAAACTGTTTTATTGCCTTTACTTTAAAAAAATTTTTACAGTTGTTTTTCAAAGCAGAATTCTGATATAATTCAAAAAAATAGTATATCACTTTTTCTAGATTTAAAAAATTCCCTGAGGAGAGATTCATGAAGAAATTCAGCGTTGCAACTCGAATCTTTTTCATTTATGCATCAGCTCTGGGAATTTTATTTCTGTTTTCTATCTTGGCACTCTACTTTGCACTCCAGCTCCGTGAGACCCCAGAACAAATCGTTAGAGAAAATGTTTACAGTTTAGAAGCAGCCATTCACCTAAAGCGTCAGATTTTCCATCAAAAAGAGATTATAAATCAGATGATGATCAAGGGATGGAACCCCGTTTTAATGGAAAATCTTTTGAAAGAAAAGGAAAATTTCCAATCCTGGTTATCCAAAGCAAGGGCTGTTGCCTATACCAAGGAAGAGAAGGATATACTTCAGGAGATTTCATTGCTTTATGAAAAAGTGAGTTCTTTTCACAATGAAATTGCAGAGAAAAAGACTGTGCCCGAGGTTCTTGCCAACCAGGCAATTGAGGATTACGGTGCCATGCGCGGCCTCTGTCTGCAAATATTACAGATTAATGAAGGTCTTATTAACAATGCTGTCAGCCAGACGAAGACGGATTTTAGAAGAATGAACACTATTATTCTGACTTTCCTGGCAAGTGGGGTTACCCTGAGCTTGTTGTTCTTTTTTCTCCTTACGAGGAGTATTACAAGGCCCCTCCATAAAATCATGGATGATGCTCATGCCGCGGACAAGCTTTTTTCAGAAAAGCCTACAAAAACCAATGGAGACGAAATTGGGAAGCTTGATCAACACATGCACCATATCATTTCGCTTTTAGAAAATTCTGATAAAACGATTAGCGAACAACGTCTAAGACTCCTTCATGCTGAGAGGCTTGCTGCCATGGGAGAAATTTCTGCCAAGATCGCCCATGAAGTTCGTAATCCTCTCACTGGTATTCGGACGGGTATCCAGCTGATTAAGAGGCAGACGCAATCAAACGAGTCGTTTCGACGAAAACTTGATCGAATGATAGAAGAGCTAAATCGCGTTGAACGGATTGTATCCGATATTCTCAACTATTCTCGTCCGGTAAAGCCTAAATTTCGAAAAATTGATTTAATGAGACTTATAAAGGAATCAATCAGTTTAATAAATAAGGACATGGCTGAAAAGCAAATCAAGGTGGAGACAAGAAATTATGGTCCTCTGCCATTAGAAGCTGATTCAGATATGCTGAAACAGGTCTTTTATAACATCCTGCAAAATGCCGGGGATAATCTTCGAGAGGGTGATCGAGTAATGATTAGAATTGAGGATGGAACATCAGATACAACCCCCCATATCCACTTGGTTTTCGAAGATACAGGCCCGGGTGTGGAGCCTCAAGAATTGGAAAAGATATTCAAGCCTTTTTTTACAACCAAACCTCTGGGAACAGGCTTGGGACTCGCTATCTGTCAAAATATCATTATGGAGCATAAGGGAAGGATATGGGCAGAAAATGGAAGCAAAGGGGGTATGAAGTTTCATATTGTTCTGCCTAAAAGACAGGAGAATATATGAAGTCTAAAATCTTGATTGTTGATGATGAAAAGATTGTTAGAGAAACCCTGAAAGAAGCGTTCATGGAGCAGGGCTATGATGTGAGGGAAGCATCTTCCGGAAAAGAGGGAGTGAAAGAATTTAACCGTTTCGAGCCTGATTTAGTCATTCTGGATCTTGTTTTAGGGGATAGCGATGGAATAGAAATTCTAAAGGAAATGAAAAATAGCGATTCTGAGGTTCATGTGATTATTATCACGGCTTATGGAGATATTGAAGAGGCTGTTGAGGCGGGGAAGTTTGGCGCATCTGATTTTGTCAAAAAACCCTATGAACTTGAAGAGATGCTGAGTCGCGTCCGTAGTACCTTGGATACACGTAGCCTCAAACGCCGCCTCCATTATATGGAAGGCAAGGAGAAGAGGGAATTTGAAGAAGGAAAGATTATGGGGGAATCTCCACAAATAAGAGAGGTTTTGGAAACCGCAAAAAAAATCAGTCAAACTGAATTGCCCAGTACAGTTCTGATTACAGGAGAGAGTGGTACAGGAAAGCAGATGTTGGCTAGGGCTTTGCATTACGGGTCTTCTCGCTCAACGCAGCCTTTTATCGAGTGCAACTGCAGCGCCATTCCTGAAACCCTTATTGAGAGTGAGCTTTTTGGGTGCGAAAAGGGGGCTTATACAGACGCAAAAGAAAGAAGAGCTGGACTAGTGGAATTAGCCGATCGAGGAACGCTCTTCTTGGATGAAATTGGTGATATGGCTCTTCCCCTTCAGGCCAAAATGTTAAAATTTATTGAAGAGAAAAAATTTCGCCGACTGGGTTCGACAAAACTAATTGAGGTCGATACACGTTTCATCGTAGCAACCAACAAAGATCTGAGGCAGTTGATAGAAGAGGAAAAATTTCGGGCAGACCTTTATTACCGTCTGAATGTTGTCTCCTTAGCTCTGCCTCCTCTGAGAGAGAGAGAAAATGATCTTCTTTTATTAGCTGAGCACTTTCTTAAGAGGTATAACAAAGTCTTTGGTAAAGACTTTCAAGGCATCTCAGAATCAGTGAAAGAGGTTTTTCTTGAATACAGTTGGCCGGGCAATATCAGAGAACTTAAAAACTTTATGGAAAGAGTTGTTCTTTTAGAAAAAGGTCCAGAGATTACAATCGAGCATCTCCCTCAGGAAATGATAGGCGGCGTCTTGGTAGGGAATATTCTGGATAAGAGTGAACCGAAACGTCAGATATATTCCCTTGAGGAGTTAGAAGCTGTTTATGTCCAAAGAGTTCTCCAGTTTTGTCAGAGCAACAAAACAAAGGCTGCAAAGCTTTTAGGAATTGATCGTCATACACTTGACAAAAAGTTAAAAAAGCATTGAGAGCAAATAAAAATTTTTTCTAAGATTTAGAAAACGAATAATAAATTCTTGGTGTTTTTTTCTAAAAAAAGAGATAAGGAGCCCTAAAAAAGAACCTCTCATATCTCTAGATCGATTTAGAGAAATCAATTTTTAGTCTCGTCTTATTCCTTCCTATTTTTTTATACAATAATAGTTTTCTAAAAACACCAGCCATTTGAAGCAAAAAGACAATTTCTTTGATTAAAGCTCTTTTAAAGTAAATAGAAAGATGGATGGTCAATATTTTACCAATTACCTATGAGTGGCTTTTTTAAAGCCACTCTTTTCCCTTCTTTTCAAACCTGCCTTTTAACTCTTTAATCTTTTATCTTATTGTTTTTAAAGGATCAATTCATTTGTTTTCCTCCATTTTTTAAGATGGAACAGTTATTGCCTATATTATCTAATAGATTAATAAAAGAAGTTATTTTTCAAAATCTTTATCAAATGGCTTAAGAAATGTGTGTTGAGAATTTAAGAAATAACTCATTATTCATGAAGGAACGGGCGAAACGACTGCGAATTTTAATTTATGATCCTGATGAAGGAAGTCGAGAGTTTTTATCTGAGGCTTTGATGAAAGATCATGAAGTAGTGTCTGTTCAACCAAAAAAAGGAGAGTTAAGGGTTTATTTGGACATACGGGGTTATGACATCCTTATTATTGATCCGGAAAATGAAGAGATTAAAGAATTGCTTCACAGAGTCTGCAAGCACTATTCTGACGAGAAGTTCTGGTTAATAGTAACCTCAGATAAAGATGAGACTCAGCTGGGCATTAAAGATCTAAGAGAAATGAAAAAAAATCGATTGTTTTTTGTTCCCAAACCTTATGACCTAGACATTATTGAGAAGACTGTAAATCAGATTGTTCAGTGGAAGACTAATGAGATAGGGGTTTCAAAAAGATTTGCCAGGAAATTGGCAAGGCTTCTGGGAATAAAAAATTAAATCCTATTAAACCTATTTGAATGACTAAATATGAGGAAGTTGTAAGTCTAAAAAAACTATATATATTTAAACAATGTGCAAAAAATTAAAAAAATAAAAAAATTATTTGACATTGGTATAAGTAATAACTACATTGCTCGGTTGGTTTGTTTAGAAAAAGAGGTAAAAAATGGGAAGGTCTGAAGTAAATATAATAAAAGAAAGCCGAAATTTATTAAAAGAAGCGGCTTTGAATGCGACAAAGAAATTGGAAGCTTTATTGGAAAAAGAGCCTCTCAACAGTTTTATTCCTGAACAGCTGGCTGTTGCTTATCAAATATTAAATCAATGGGAAAAATCAAGAGAGATGAAAGATCTTTCCCAAAGAATAGAAGAGAGGTTGATGAATGAAAATCCAGATCAAACTCATAATAGAGTTTTAGATCGTGATAAGAAGAATTCAGATTATACTTTATTACCCAAAAATTTTATGAGAGGTTTCTTTTCAGGACTGACCCATCCTATTGCTTTTTTTCATCATGTTGATAGTTTCAAGAATGTTTTAAAGGATTCTCGGTTTTCTAATAAATTTGTAAATATTTTAGGGCGTTTTTGTGGAGGATTTCCTTCTGCATATGGATTAGTTTATTTGCTTTCAAAATTTTATGATAACCCTACAATTTTTTTACTTCTTTGTTTGACATTAATAGCTACAAATAGCGCAAGTGCTTATAGTTTATTATGGAGAAAAATGTCCTTTAATTTCGAGGATGTAGATGATGATAGCTTGGTTGGCTTTTACAAGGCATTTAAAGGCAATTTGGAAGGGGCCTATAAAATCTTCAAAGCAAAGAAAGATAGAATTCATCTCGAGATGATTGGAGATTTTTATTTAGATGAGGCCGAGACAATTATTAAAAAGATAGAAAAAGAAAGTTTCTTTAATCAAAATATTATGAGACTTTTAATGAAAAAATCCCTGGATATCTATAGCGAAGTGCACGATCCTACAAACATTCCCAGGATTGCTTCTGATTATTCAAAAGAAGGTTTTACTGGATTTGCAGAGGATTTATGGAGAAAATATTATGAGCTGAAGAATAAAAAAATTAAAGATAATATTATCGTCGAAAAAAATGGTGCAAAACCTATTTTTCATCTAAGCCAGGAAGTGAGAGAGAGATTAGTTAGGGAATGTCACGAGATGTGCCGTTCGCGCTACAATGGTCATTCTGTTAAATTGCCCTATACTCCAAAGAAGGAAAAAGAACTATTCAAAGCATTATACTTAATGAATAATTTTGATGGGGATAAAGATTTTAATTATTATATCACAAAGGCTTTAATTTATAGTTTGCTCGGTTTTAAAAAGAGCGCAGAAAGATGTATATCTGCAATAAATTCTAAGGAGTTTAAAAGGATAACAATAGAAGAAAAGGCAAAGACTTTAAAAAAATTTAAAGACCTTAATATACATGCACATCCTCTAGATAAAGTGAAATCATCTAAGGCTATGAAAATGAAAGGATATCTAAAAGAAGAAGAAAACGGAGATCTAACAGAAGAAGCAATTGAATATCTGAGTAAATAGTTCACATTAATTATCTTTTGAAAAATAAAGTTGAGCTGTTATCTGAGTCTTTCTAAGCAGAAGGAAACCTATGCCTAAAGCGGATCTGATTCTTCTTCATTCACCAAGTGTTTATGGTTTCAGGAACAAGTCTATTCTCTATGGACCCACAAGTGATGTTGTTCCCTCCACCCCTGTTTTTGAGATGTATCCCATCGGTTTTGTCAGCCTTGCTGAATACTTAGAGAGGCACGGTTATAATGTCAGGATTCTTAATCTGGCTGTTCGGATGCTCAACGACAACGGATTTAACCCGAAGAAAGTCCTTAAGTCATTAAAGCCCAGGGCTTTTGGAATAGACCTCCACTGGCTTCCCCATGCCCATGGTAGTTTAGAAACCGCCAAGATCCTCAAGGAGTATCACAGAGATATCCCCATCATTTTT
>DATKYB010000102.1 GCA_035528715.1 Nitrospinota bacterium
AACTCTCTTGGCTCAGTTGCACCGAGAGGGTCCCACAAAACCTTTCCATTTTTAGTTATAGGGTATTTTTTAGAGATGGGTTCGGGAACTGGATATCTATACTCATCATAGGCTTTTTCTAATATTTCAATAATTGTTTCACCTGTTATTTTTTTTCTCCGCATTTTGTGAATAGATCTGTAAAAACATTTCTACTTAATATATTTTTAGAAATAAGTTTTTCAATCATCTTTTTCAAGTTATGCCCTAATTCCCTACTTTTAGCAATTTCGTTGATTTTTTCCCTTGCTTCATTTTCTGATAAGTATTCATATTCTTCTGTTCTTGTTCCAAGAATATAAGCCTTAAGAATTTTTTCCAAACCTTGAGCATAAAAAAGGGGTGGATACCATCGAAACTTTCCTTCTATATAAAAGCCTAAATAAAAATCTTCAATGCCTCTTATTGTCCAAAATCTTATTACTTTTTCTTTGGTTAGTTTTGATGAAGAATTCATATTTTTATATTAATCATTTGTGGACTCTTTTTTACTCTTTTCCAGGTTTCTTTTCTTAACCTTAGAATTGTTGAATATTGAATTAAGCTCATTAGCGTTTTCACCGGGACAAACTTTATTTATTTCTTTTAGCAGTAAATCCATCTGTTGTTCTATACTTTCATAAGGACTTATAAAGAAGGCGTTTGCTCTACTTTGAGCAGCGGTTGCTTGTGCTTTAGTTTTTTCTCTTTCAGTTCTATCAGGCATTGCTCCCGCTTTGACCGCTAAATCAGAAGCCGTTTCATAATGTCGCCTAACTTGGAAAAATTTTGCTTTAAGATCAGTTATTGCACCAATTATTTTTGGATTTTTACATACTGCAGCAAACCTTGAAAGTGTCGTAGCATCAGAAAAGTCCCACAAATTGCCATAAGATACCTCACCTTTAAATATTTGTTCATAATTGTCAATACAACGCTTATATGCAAATACTAATTCATAACCAAATGCAATTATTAAGGAACGATATTCCTCTTTTTCTCTTTTTTTAAGATGAAAAATATTTACAAAACTTCCAATTAACGCACCTAAAAAAGTAAAAAATCCTGCCAATATTGTTGCTGTTATAATGCTAATATGTATTCCTTTTTCGGCTGGAATTTCTTTTGAAGAAGTCTGCTCTTTAATCAAAGATTTTTTTACTATCTCTATATTTTTTTCATTAGTTAGAGATTGAGATTCTAATGATTTTTTTATGTTTGTTTGAGCGTTAACATTTAAAGTAATAAGAATAAAAAAGATAAATATTATATATTTTTTCATAAAGTACCGCTCTATGAAATTATTGATATGAATATAATAAATAAAACAATAGACTATTGCAATTGAAAGTTCTTGACAGGGTGTTATCAATGGATTTATAAAAACTTAATATGAAGAAAGAAATCGAGCCAAAGCAGTTTGAAGATGAGACATCTAATATTATCACTTCTACTTTGAGAAACCTTCTCGAGGGAATCACTGGTATACTTACTTCTGAGAGGAAAGACTATATTCTATCGGTTAGTCGTATTTTCCAAAGGATGCGAGGTGGTCAATTTTTATCAATTTTTAAAGAAGAATGGGATAAATTTAAAGAAAAAGGACGGATCAAAGATGACTATCAATTTACAGAGCAACATAAGGTTTGTCTTCAGGAATTATTAGATTTTTTGGATAATGACTCACCAGATGAAATGCATTTTTCAGTACTAAAAAAAATCTTTCTTGTAGCTGCAAGTGAAAAAGTAACCGATCGCAACAGTATACTTCCACAGCAATATATGAAGATTTGCAGAAATCTCTCTTCTGGGGAGATTCTTGTACTTAATGCCTGTTATCAAGTTACTAAAGAGGATTGGTTCAAAAATACTAAACAAATAGATTCGGGAGCTGGATATTGGTTGAAAAAAATTGCTGAGAAATCCAATTTAAAATATAATGAACTTGTGGAAGTCCATGAAAATGAATTAATAAAGAAAAAACTATTAACTGATAGACAATATGGCGATCGAAGCGGGGTTATGCCCAAACCTTATTATAGAATCACAAAGTTAGGTTATGAAATTTGCAAATATATAGAAAGTTACGAAGAAGAAAAATAAAGCTAAAATGATTTTCAATTAAAATGCTTATTATTTTTTTCCCTCCCCCTTTTCAGGCATTTTCCTTGCGGAGAACCACAAAGCGATTTTTAACTCCCCCTTCTGCTTTTTAGGGATTTTACAATTGAGTGAGGAGAAAAGAGGAAGGGTGTTTGAGCGAAGCGAGTTTCCTTCCTCGCCGAACGATTGCAGAAAAACCCCGTTTAAAAAAGCAGGGGGGGCACCCTTCTTTAGTTACCTTTCTTGGGTGAGCAAGAAAGGTAAAAAGGATTGGTTAATCCGTTAAGAAAATCGATGGGGGTGTCTTTCTTTGGTTCGTTTGCTTTCGCAAGCAAGAAATGAACGAGGCCGGTTAGAGAATTTTAGAGCCGAGACGCTATCGCTGGAGCCGAAATATTATATCTTCTATGCTATTAAATTATAATCCAGTCCGCGGGGGCTGAATTTAAAAGCCATATTCCTCGCCTATAAGGATAACGCTTATCCTCTCCTTTTGATGCTGTCCCTCAATGATGGTAAAACAATTACAGAGCCTTCCTGGAGGAAAACAGTGTTCGTCATCACAAATTCCTGTTGCAGCACAGGGAGTCTTGGCATTAAACCTGATACAGTTCATTGGTGCGGCTATGCTATGAACCCTATCAATCCCTTCCTGAATCGTATTAACAATCTTGCTTACACTGCCTATCAATATTACTTTTTTAGGACCAAACAGGGTAGCGGCAACCCTGTTTCCCATACCATCGCAATTGATAATTTGCCCCTTTATGGTTATGGCATTGAAGCTACAGATATAGACATCAGACATGAGCCCTTTTACCCTCATTGCTTCTATTTCTTTCGGGGTTATGTCTTTTTTATATCGATCAAGAAGGGCTACATCCTTTTTCCGAAGCTTATCAACAAGGCCTGTTTCTAATAGGGTCACGGAACCGCCAAGACCCACCAAGGATTTATTCGGAACCATCTTTAATACCTCTTTGCAAGCCTTTTCTTTTGTTTCTACAAACAGCCCATTCATGTATCTCTTTTCAAGGGCTTTACAAACTGCTTTTGCCTTCTTCTCCATTATGATTTCTCTCGGGCTTTTCATGGTCTCTCCCTTAATTTTGATGTTTGAAAATCCAAATATTTCCCTTTTTTAGAATATCCCTCCCTTGTTTTTTAAGCTAAATTCTATAATGTCTATAATAACCTTTTTTTCAATAGTTCATTCTGTGTGCCTGTCTCTCTATTATTTATATCTTTTCTTTAAATCAAAAGACAGTGCCAACTTAAGCACTGCCTTTTAACAATAAAATACAGTTATTAAACTAATTTTTTCTTTGTGAGGCTAAGCGTATTCTGGCAAGTGCCTTTTGTAAGGCAGCCCATACCCTTGTATAATCTACATCCTCATCTGTTTTCCCTGCCAAACGAGCCTCTGCTCTCTCCTTGGCAGCCTTTGCTCTTTCTATGTCAATCTCTTCTGGAATTTCAGCAACATCTGTTAGAATATTAACCCTGTCTGGTCCAATCTCGGCAATGCCACCGCTAATTGATAGATGTTTTTTTTCAGAACCAACACTATACGAGGCCATACCGATACCGAGCTTAGTTATAAAGTATGTATGGCCAGGAAGAACGCCGAATTCCCCCTCTACTCCTGGAGCTGTTACTGTATCTACCTCTTCTCTCACAAGTTGTCTATCAGGGGTTAGAATCTCTAAACTTATCTTCATTTTCATCTACACCTTTTCGCCCTTAAGCTCCTCTGACTTTTTGAGGACTTCATCAAGATTTCCAACCATATAAAAAGCCTGCTCTGGAATATGGTCTAAATTACCAGATATTAACTCTTTAAATCCAGCTACGGTCTCTTTTAATGGAACATATCTTCCAGGGGTTCCTGTAAAGGTTTCGGCCACAAAAAATGGCTGAGAAAGAAATCTCTGAATCTTTCTTGCCCTAGCAACAATAACCTTGTCTTCCTCTGATAGTTCATCCATTCCCAAAATGGCTATGATATCCTGAAGGTCTTTATATCTCTGAAGGACATTTTGAACTTCCCTGGCTATCTGATAATGTTCCTCTCCAATAACTCGTGGGTCAAGAATTCTCGATGTGGAATCTAACGGGTCTACAGCAGGATATATGCCCAGCTCTACTATCTGTCTTGACAAAACAGTGGTGGCATCTAAATGGGCAAAGGTTGTAGCAGGTGCAGGGTCAGTGAGATCGTCTGCAGGAACATATATGGCCTGGACAGATGTAATAGACCCTTTCTTGGTAGAAGTAATTCTCTCCTGAAGGGCGCCCATCTCTGTGGCCAGCGTTGGTTGATAGCCAACTGCAGAAGGCATTCTTCCCAGCAGGGCTGATACCTCTGAGCCAGCCTGGGCAAACCTAAAAATATTATCAATAAAAAGAAGCACGTCTTGGCCTTGAACGTCCCTGAAATATTCAGCAACGCTAAGGCCTGTAAGCCCTACCCTCAGCCTTGCGCCCGGGGGTTCTGTCATCTGACCATAAATAAGGGCCGTCTTATCTATAACGCCGGAATGCTTCATCTCTAACCAGAGGTCATTTCCTTCTCTTGTCCTCTCCCCAATGCCGGAAAAAACAGAGACTCCACCATGCTCAATGGCAATGTTTCTGATCAGTTCCATAACAATAACGGTCTTTCCTACGCCAGCACCACCAAAAAGACCTGTCTTGCCCCCTTTTAAGTAAGGTTCTAGCAGATCAATTGCCTTAATCCCTGTTTCAAACATCTCCGTTTCTATTGCCTGCTCTTGGAGGTCAGGAGCTGGACGATGAATCGGATATCTCTCTTTTGTGTTTACTGGTCCCAGGCCATCTACCGGCTCTCCTAAAACATTTAAGACCCTCCCCAAGATCTCCTTTCCTACAGGAACTGAAATCGGTTCTCCTGTGTCTATAGCCCTCATTCCTCGAACAAGTCCTTCGGTAGGCTTCATGGAAACAGCCCTAACAGAGTTTTCTCCTAAGTGTTGGGCCACTTCGACCGTGATAGAATCTTCTTTATCACCCGAGCCTTCCTGCTGATCTTTAATGATTTTTACAGCATTGTATATGAAAGGTAGCTTTCCTCTCTCAAACTGGATATCAACAACTGGACCAATAACCTGCGTAACCTTTCCTTCGTTCATTAGCTTTCTTCCTCCTTAAATTAACCTTTCATAGCATCGGCGCCACTTACAACTTCTATAATTTCTTTCGTTATTGCAGCCTGCCTTGCTTTGTTGTATGTAAGGGTTAAGCTTTCTGTTAACTCGGCGGCATTCTCTGTTGCTGCATCCATCGCCGTCATCCTTGCGCTGTGCTCGCTGGCTATTGATTCTAAAAGGACCCTAAAAATCTGTGTTTTTATATATCTTGGCAGAAGGTCTTTTAAGATTTCTAGCTCTGAAGGTTCATAAATATAATCAATATCTGCTGCTCCCTCCTGTTTGTTCTTGCATTCAAAAGGCAATAAAGTGTTTACGATGGTTTTCTGAAATAAGACAGACTTAAAATAATTATAAATTATATAGACACCATCAATGTCTCTCGTTACATAATCTTCCATGATATCCTGGCTTATCTCTGATGCCTTTATATATGAAAAGTCTGTAAATAAATCCTTATATTCTTTTTTGATTTTAAAATCCCTTCTTTTAAAAAACTCCTGAGCCTTTTTTCCAATCAACATCAATGACTTTTCAAATTCCTTTTCTTTCAAAAAGCTCATTGCTTCTCTGAAGATATTTGCATTAAAAGCGCCGCAGAGCCCCCTGTCAGAAGAAACGACTATCAAAACCACCCTTTTTATCTCTCTTTTTTCTAACAAAGGGTGGGGGCTCAGGTCAGTTCTCGCAACAAGGTTCTCTACAACTTCTTGAATCTTACTAGAATAAGGCCTAGCCGATAGCAAGCTATCTTGAGCGCCCTTAAGCTTTGCAGCAGCTACCATCTTCATAGCTTTTGTTATCTGCTGGGTATTTCTTATGCTTCCTATTCTCCGCCTTATTGTTCTTAACGTAGCCATTTATTTTATTATATTTAATTTTGTTTTAAGTTATTGAGATTTTAAGGTTTTTTTAAACTCATCAATGGCGTCTTTAAGTTTATCCTCAGTATCTTCACTAATCTCTTTGCTATCCTTTATTTCTTTTCCTATATCAGGATGCTTCTCATCCATAAATTGGAGGATTTTTTCCTCAACCTCACGGCATTCCTCTGGTGAGACATCATCTAAATATCCATTAACCCCGAGATAGATTATTAAAACCTGTTTTTCTATTGAGAGTGGGCTGTATTGACCCTGTTTTAATACCTCTATCATCCTTCGTCCTCTTGCAAGCTGGGCCTGCGTTGCAGCATCTAACTCACTGCCAAACTGAGCAAAGGCAGCTATTTCTCTGTACTGAGCTAAATCCAGCCTCAGCCTTCCAGCCACCTGTTTCATTGCTTTGATCTGGGCAGCCCCTCCTACGCGAGATACAGAAAGCCCAACATTAATAGCAGGCCTAATTCCAGAATAAAAGAGGTCAGACTCCAGATATATCTGTCCGTCTGTAATAGAGATAACGTTTGTTGGGATATATGCAGATACATCTCCTGCCTGTGTTTCTATAATAGGCAATGCTGTTAGAGATCCTCCTCCCATCTCATCATTTAATTTTGCTGCCCTCTCCAGCAATCTTGAGTGGAGATAAAATATATCCCCTGGAAAGGCTTCCCTGCCAGGAGGCCTCCTGAGAAGCAAAGATAATTGCCTGTAAGCTACTGCGTGTTTGGAAAGATCATCGTATATAATCAGGACATGCTGTTTATTGTCCCTAAAATACTCTCCAAGAGCACATCCAGAATAAGGGGCAATATAGAGTAAGGGCGCGGGTTCGCTCGCTGTCGCTGAAATGACTGTTGTGTATTCCATGGCCCCGTTCTTTTCTAAGGTATCTACAATCCTTGCTACCGTTGACATCTTCTGGCCTATAGCCACATAGATACATTTGACATCATTATCTTTCTGATTAACAATCGTATCTAAAGCAATAGCTGTTTTTCCTGTTTGACGGTCCCCGATAATCAATTCTCTCTGGCCCCTACCAATAGGTATCATTGAATCAATTGCCTTAATCCCTGTCTGAAGGGGTTCTTTTACTGGCTGCCTGCTAACCACGCCAGGCGCTAATCTCTCAACAGGCCTAAACTCTTCTGTATCAATAGGCCCCTTTCCGTCTAAAGGCTCTCCCAGGGCATTGACAACTCTTCCTATCATTTTATCGCCTACTGGAATTTCTACAATCCTTTTTGTCCTTTTTACCTCATCCCCCTCTTTGATAAGCGTGCTTTCTCCCAAAAGCACGGTTCCTACGCTGTCCTCTTCCAGGTTAAGAACCATACCATAAACATTTTCTGGAAAAGCTATGAGCTCGCCAGCCATCGCCTTTTCTAATCCATAAATCTTTGCTATTCCATCGCCTACAGAAATGACTGTTCCTATCTCGCTTAACTCTATTTCTTTTTCAAACCCTTCAATCTGCCTCTTTATTACCTCGCTAATCTCTTCTGCCTTGATTTCCATTATCCTTTAACCCCCTTCAATAGTTCTTCTTTTATATGTCCCAGTTGGTTTTTAATGCTTCCATCTATTATATATCCTCCCATCTGAATCTTTATCCCTCCAACCAAATAAGGGTCAATTTTCTCTTCTAATAACACCTCTTTTTTGGTTAACTTTGAAAGCTTCTCTTTCAACCTCTTTTTTGAGTCTTCTGGTATTTGATAGCCAGATGTTATCAAGGCTTTCACTCTGTTGTGAATCTCGTTAGAAAGCTCCCCATAAATTAGGGATATTGCCATAATATGATTCAGCCTGTTCTTTTCAAGAAGAAGATATAAAAATCTTGACACGACCGGCATAACTTTAATAATTTCAATGATTTCTGCTAATATTCCTTTTTTAAAGCCTAAATCTATGCTTGGATTGTAGAGAAGGTCCCGAAGGCCTTTGTTCTCTTTAATTAAAGAAGCAATATTTTTTAGCTCTTTATCAATTCTGTCCACATCTTTCGGTTCTTTGTTTATCTCTAATAAGGCCTTTGCATACCTTTTTGATACAACATTCCCTATCAAGACAGTTTCTCCATTTTTTCTATGTATTCATCTATTAATCTATTATGATCTTCTTTTTTAATATTCTTTTTTATGAGTTCCTCAGCCATTCCGAGTGCCAAAAGAGCTGCTTCCTGTTGAAGTTTGGCCTTAGCTTTTTTGGACTCTAATTCAATGTTTCTCTTTATCTGCTCAACTACTTTTTTAGCTAGTTCTTCGGCCTCTTGTTTTATTTTCTCTTGAATTTTTTCACCATCCAATTTGGCTTGTTCTCGTAACATAGAGATTTCCTTCTCAACAGAATCAAGCTTCTCTCTATACTCTTTAAGCCTTTGCTCTGCTCTATTTCTTGCTAAATCAGCTTCTTCTAGCTCGTCTTTTATACTCTTACTTCTTCCTTTAAAAAATTCCCTTGCCTTCTTGAATAAAAAAAAGTATAAGACGGCTATAAATAATCCAAAATTTATAATCTTAAAGGCTTCATGGGTTAAGCTAAAATGTCCCCCTCCTGCCGCAGAAGCTGCTTTAGCCGAAAAAATGATTAACAGAACTGAAAATATTATCCGATTTATTAACATAAAATACCTTTTATAGCTTTCTTCCCAATATCTTCTCTGCAATTTCCGTAGAAAACCTCTTGGTCTTTTCTATAAGCTCTTTTTTTGCTTGAGATGTTGCTTCTATTATCTCTGTCTTCGCCTTCTCCATGATATTTCGAGATTTGAGCGTTGCTGAATCGACAATCTCCCGTTGCCTTTCAATAGCTTCTTTTTGAACTCTCGCCAGATCTTCACTGATCTCATTTTTTGTTAAATGTATGATTCTTTTATATTCTTCTAGCTTGTCCTCAGCAAGCCTTTCATTATCTTCTGCCTTTTTGAGATACCCTTTGGTTAGTCTCTCTCTTTTCTCAAAATTTTCCAGGAAGGGTCTGAACAGAAATTTTCTTAAAATAACAAGCAATATAATAAAATTGATAAAAAGCAAAAAAAATGTTGAGTCAATAGACATATTAAGACCTCAACTTTAAAATTAGATTTGAAAACTTTTATTAGAAGGACCTTTAAAAAGCAAAATAATCTAGCACAACAGTGTAATTTTTGTCAATATCTTCATGCTTTCTATTTTAGCTATTTTTTAGCTGTACCTCCTCAGCTATTGAAACATTAAGCATCTCCTTGTCCATCTCACAGCTTCCCTCAAAGATAGCCCCTTCTTCAATAAAAAGGGAAGGGGTTTTGATATTCCCATTTAATTCACAGCTCGAATGAATTTTTATCTTTTTTGAGGCACTAATATTGCCTGTTATTTTCCCAAGAGCTATTAAGGTGCCAACGTGAATCTCTGCATTGATTCTTGCTTTTTCGCCAACAATCAGGGTGTCTGAAGTCACTACTTCACCCTCTAGCATTCCGTCAATCCTAACCGTTCCTTCAAAGCTTAGAGTTCCCTTAAATTCTGTTCCCTCTCCAAGAAATGCCTTAATTTCTTTGGATTCTGATTGTTCATTCTTTTCCTTTGACATTTTTTAATTAATCCCCCCTTTTTTTATCTCTTCCAACAACCTTTGGAGTTCTTCTTCAGAGTAATAGTATATTTCTATCTTCCCTCCTTTTTTGCTTTGGCTAATATTAACCTTTGTGTTTAGCCTCCTCTTAAGCTCTTCCTCAACAGAAAGAAGGAATATATCTTTTTTTGCCTTCTTCTTCAGCCTCAATCCCTGTTGTGCCTTCCTGACAAGGTTCTCTGTTTCCCTGACAGAAAGGGCCTTCTTAATAACTACATCCCTAACGGCTTTCTGCTCCTTTACAGACTTCAGACCAAGAAGAGTCCTGGCATGTCCCATTGACAATCTATTGTTTTCAATATCTTCTTTGATAGTCTCTGGGAGTTTTAATAACCGAATATAGTTGGTTATTGAGGATCGGTCCTTTCCCACCCTGCGAGAAAGTTCCTCCTGGGTCATGCCAAACCCCTTAATCAACTCGTTATAAGCAAGGGCTTCCTCTATGGGGTTCAGATCTTCTCTTTGAATATTCTCTATCAAAGCCAGTTCCAATATCTCTGAGCTAGATATTTCTTTTATTAGGGCAGGCGCTTTTTCGATTCCCAGCATCTGCAAGGCCCTCCAGCGTCTCTCGCCCGCAATAAGCTCATAACCATCTTCTCCTCTTTTTACTATGATCGGCTGAATTATTCCCTTTTCCTTGATAGAGTCTGCCAGGTCTTTTAGTTTTGCCTTATCAAGCCTCTTTCTTGGCTGATATCTGTTTGGTTTAATCATTGATACAGGAATATTTATCAACCTCTCTTCCTTAATTGTATCTGTCTTAAGTTCCGGAATTAATGCTTCTAACCCCTTACCCAGTGCCTTACGCTGCATTTGAAATTAACTCCTTTGCTAAATTAAGATAGGCTGCTGCTCCTTTTGATTCAATGTCATAGAGAATTATTGGTTTGCCAAAGCTTGGGGCTTCGCTTAAACGAACACTTCTTGGAATAATGGTATGAAGAACTTGATCTTTGAACAGCCTTCTTATCTCCTCTGTTACCTGCTGAGAGATAAGTGTTCTTACATCATACATTGTTAATAAAATTCCCTCGATAAACAAGGAGGGGTTAAGGTTTCTCTTGATTAAATTTATCGTTTTTAAAAGCTGGCTTAATCCTTCCAAGGGATAAAATTCACACTGCAGCGGAATCAAGACCGCATCAGCTGCTGTTAATGAATTGATGGTCAAAAGACCAAGGGAGGGGGGTGTGTCTATAACAATAAATTCATAATTGTCTTTTACTTTCTCAAGCGCGGCCTTTAATCTCTTCTCTCTGTCTTCCATATTTACAAACTCTATTTCTGCTCCTATAAGGTCTATATTCGAAGGAACGATGTCTAAATGTTCTATTTCTGTATGCTGAATGGTTTTATCAAGTGAGCAATTTTCAATAAGGGCCTGGTAAACATTTTTTTCAAGCCCATCTTTGCTAATACCCAACCCACTGCTGGCATTTCCTTGTGGGTCTAGGTCTATTAAAAGGGTCCTTCGCTCTGCTACGGCCAAACAGGCAGATAGATTTACTGCTGTGGTAGTTTTGCCCACGCCCCCTTTTTGGTTTGATACAGAGATAACCTTCGCCATATATTCTTTTATTTTAGTATAGCTAATTTTTTAAAAAATAATAGCAT
>DATKYB010000103.1 GCA_035528715.1 Nitrospinota bacterium
AAAGCTGGGAGTGAATTTTTGCATGCATAAAGACGACCTTTCTTTTTTAGAACATCTAATTGACCAGGCTCAATTCTTCGGTCTTAAGGCAAATTCTCCTCCTAAGGTTGATAGATTTCTTGAGGATAATGATGAAATCTCCTTTGGAGAATTAAAGGCCCGTGTAATCCACACCCCTGGGCATACTCCCGGAGGCTTATCATTTCTCATAGAAGATTCAATCTTTGTTGGAGACACCCTGTTTTCCGGTTCCATAGGAAGGACGGATCTCCCTGGAGGCTCCTATGAAAAACTGAGTCATTCTATAAAGTCAAAGCTTCTCACCCTGAAACCCAACACCAAAGTATTTCCCGGACATGGACCTCCAACAAACATTGAAATTGAAAGAAAAACCAATCCCTTTTTAAAGGAATTTAAGGAATCAAACGCATAATACAATATTTATCTTCAAATAATATGAAAGAATAAATCGAATGAATCATTTTATGAAAATAGCTATAGAAGAAGCCTGTAATGGAGTTTCAAATAATGATGGCGGACCATTTGGGGCTGTTATCGTAAGAGATGGAGAAATCATTTCAAAGGCTCACAATGAAGTTGCCAAGACCAATGACCCAACAGCACACGCTGAAATCGTTGCAATCAGAAAGGCTTCTTCTAAATTAAAAAGATTTAATCTATCAGATTGTGAAATATATACCTCTTGTGAACCATGCCCAATGTGCCTATCAGCTATTCATTGGGCAAGAATAAAGAAAATATATTATGGATGCACAAAAGAGGATGCTGCGAAAATAGGATTTGACGACCATTACATTTATGATGCTATAAAAGGCAAAGCCAAAGAAAAGAAGGTAAAGGAAACACAAATAGAGAGGAATGAATGTCTGAAACCCTTTAAACTCTGGGAATCTAAAACAGATAAAATACAATATTAATTGTTAAAACATATTTTTTTATAAAATTGATTTAAAATATAAGGAGGAATAAGGTATGAAAAAATTCGGCTCAGTGGATGAAATATTGGACTTTGCTATCAAGGAAGAGGAGGAGGCGTTTAACTTCTACACTGATTTGGCTGGCAAGATGGACAAGCCATGGATGAAAGAGGTCTTTTTCGAGTTTGCTGAGGAGGAGAAGGGACACAAAGAAAAGCTTCTGGGTATTAAAACAGATGGGTCTCTGATGCCCTCAGAGGAGAAGATTACTGATCTGAAGATTGGAGATTATCTTGTAGATGTAGACCCAAACCAGGAATTGGACTATCAAAAGGCTCTGGTCTTGGCCATGAAAAAGGAAAAGGCTGCCTTCAAGCTTTACACAAACCTTGCAGCGAAGGCCAGTAGTAGAGATCTAAAAAGAACATTCCAGGCCCTAGCCCAGGAAGAAGCAAAGCATAAACTCAGGTTCGAGATAGAATACGATGACCATATTCTTACCTGGAACTGAGTTAACAGAAGCACTCATTCGTTTTTTCTAAAATGATTCATTTGGATTAGATGAGAAAATCTTTACTCTGTCTTTTCTTAGGATTATGTTTTTTCTTTTTTGGCTTTTTTAGCTGTACCCCAAATATACCTATAAGTGAAGTTAGGCTTCCAGATATTGAGTCTGTTCGGTTAGATCCCTATGCCAAATTAAGCTTTCAGAGTATCAAGGAATCCTCTGGTCTTGTAAAAAGCAGGCTCTTTAAAGATGTATACTGGACACATAATGATTCGGGTGATCATGCAAGATTATTTGCTGTGACAAGAAAAGGGGATATTATAAAACCTGATGAGACCGGTGAATATAATGGTATAACTATCCATGATGCAATAAATATCGACTGGGAAGATATTACAACAGACAATCATGAAAACCTGATTATAGGTGATCTTGGGAATAATCAAAACACGAGAAGAGATTTATCAATCTATATCATAAAAGAACCAGATCCATTTCAAGATCTCTTCGCTAAGGTCAGTTTAAAAGTTAACTTTTATTATCCCGACCAAAAAAATTTTCCTCCCAAAAAGATGAATTATGATTCAGAAGCCCTCTTTTGGGCAAAAGAAAAGATCTATCTTCTTACCAAACATAGAGATAATCGTTACACAAAGCTTTACCGCTTTGATTCCATGAATCCCCTAAAACAAAATCCACTAACATACATAGGCTCCTTTGATATTGATGGTCAAGTTACAGGAGCCGATGCCTCAAAGGATGGAAATCGATTAGCAGTCTTGACCTATCGAGCATTATGGTTATTCGAAATAGATCATAGTGCTGTCAATTATTTTAATGGAAAAATATCATGGCTCCCCATTATAGCTGGTCAATGCGAGGGTATAGCCATTGATGGAAACAAGCTTCTCGTTTCAAACGAACAGAGAGAGCTGTTTGAAATATCAATGGATAGACTTATTGTAGTGAAGGAATAATTAAGTAAGATATATTTTTTATTTCTAAGATGCAAGAGCTAGGATTTTTAATTTCAGGGTTCATTCTTGGTCTGGCTGCTGGAATATCCCCCGGACCCCTTCTTGCCTTGGTTTTTTCTGAGACCTTAAAGTTTGGTAAAAAAGAAGGGGTTAAAATTGCAGTTGCTCCTCTTATTACAGACTTACCCATTATTCTTTTTGTATTCTTCATACTATCATACCTGACAAAATATAGTTTTATCATTGGGTCAATCGCTCTTTTTGGTGCGGGCTACCTTGTTTATCTTGGAGTTGAAAACCTCAGAGTCAAAAGCGAAGAATTCGGAATCAAGCTTGAAAAAAAAGAGGCTCTCAAACGTGGAATTATTGCAAATTTCTTAAGCCCCCATCCTTACCTTTTCTGGCTTTCTATTGGTGGTCCAATGGTTTTTAAAGGTCTGGGAATATCTTTTATTGCTGCTGTTCTTTTTATTTTGGGATTTTATATTTTACTTGTTGGATCAAAGATAGTTATTGCACTGATTGTAGAAAAATCAAGACCCTTTATTGGAAGCAGCTATTATCTTTATATTGTTCGTGCCTTAGGTATTGCTCTTGTTTTCTTTGCTCTGATTTTTCTGAGAGATGGTTTAAGATTAATAGGATTGCTTTAAAAGCCATAGCTTTTAAGCGTATTCAGGTGTACGGAATTAGTTAATAAAAAAAGGCCATCAAAAGATGGCCTTTTAGTTATTCTTTTTTTTGTTGAATCTTCAAATCCGGCTTTTAGCTTAATAAACCTTTTATTTGGAAGGTCGCATCCCATTATTTAAGCTTGATTCTGACGCCTCCCAATGTAGCGTTAAGTCTAATCCCCTTCTCTTCTGATTTCAGATTGATGACGACGCCTTTGGTGCTTTCCAAAGTCAAACCAGAAGGAAAACCCTTGACAATGGCGACACCAGACTCCAACGCTGTATATGTGCCGGATAAGTCAGATACTTTTTTCAGATTGAAAACCTCTCCCTCAGCTTTTATCTTAGCAATGCCTAAAGCGATTCCTGCATTAAGGCCCTTCACAGAAAACTTATAGTCTTTACCTTCAAATGTTAGCATGCCATCACCCCATTGGACACCGACGCCAGCTGCGACAGAGGTGCTCTCTATCTTTACAGTTCCAGATGGA
>DATKYB010000104.1 GCA_035528715.1 Nitrospinota bacterium
AAAAATGATGGGGATATCTCTGTGATACTCCTTGAGGATCTTGGCGGTTTCTAAACTACCATGGGCATGGGGAAGCCAGTGGAGGTCTATTCCAAAAGCCCTGGGCTTTAATGACTTAAGGACTTTCTTCGGGTTAAATCCTTTGTCGTTGAGCATCCGAACAGCCAGATTAAGAATCCTGACATTATAACCGTGCCTCTCTAAGTATTCAGCAAGGCTGACAAAACCGATGGGATACATCTCAAAAACAGGGGTGGAGGGAACTACATCACTTGTGGGTCCATAGAGAATAGACTTACTTCTGAAACCGTATACACTTGGAGAATGGATAAGAATCAGATCCGCTTTCGACATCAATCAATCCTTTACTCAGATAATAACAAAAAAGAACTGCTTTTTATAGAAACCCTCTTTTTAGCCAAACAAACCCAGTAAGATCAAAAGCAGACCAAAAAAGCATCCAATACTACATAGAACCCTGATTCTCGTCAAGGACTTTCCCATGACTTTTTGACCAAGGTTTCTATATAGGTCTGGATAAAAAAAGATCATTATTCCTAATGGAAGCCATATCAATCCTAAAATAATGATAATCATTTCTACTATAGTTCTCTCTTTTAAAAAGAGGAAAAATATTATCAGAGATAGGATAAATAAAAAGAGTCCTGTCAGTTTTATTGCATAAGTATTTTCAAGGAATTTAAAAATAAACTCCCTCATGTTTTTGGGCCATATAATTCCTGGGAGTCTTGTAATGACAATGATCATACCCAGCACAATTGCTATTATATTTATCGGTGCCATAATTTCTAAAAAATTTAGAGATTAAAGAAAGATTTTTAAATTTTTTTAACACACAGAGAAATATTAATCAACATTATTTTGCGCTTTTGCTGTAGTTTTTATCAACATAACCTTTTTGTTGACACATTTTTATTTTTATATTATCATTTTTGTCTTTTAAAAAAATTTAAGGATAAGTTATGAAGAAAATAGCTGTTTATCCGGGTACATTTGATCCCATAACCTTTGGGCATATAGATATCATAAAAAGGGCCTCTAAGATATTTGATAAACTGATTGTAGCCGTGGTTGATAACTCTAAAAAAGAATTTCTCTTTACCACTGGGGAAAGAAAAGCTTTTGTTAAAGAAGGGGTAAAAGATATCGACAATGTTTTGGTTAAATCTTTTAACACCCTCTTAACAGATTATGTAAAAAAAATCAATACAAATATAGTCATACGTGGACTTAGGGCTGTATCTGACTTTGAATATGAATTTCAAATGGCATTAATGAACCGAGTTCTCAACAATGAAGTTGAAACGATTTTCATGATGCCTAGTGAACAATTTACATTTTTGAGTTCAAGTATTGTGAGAGAAATTGCTGCTTATGGGGGCGATGTAAAGGGTTTGGTGCCAGAGATTGTAAGAGATGCTCTGTTAAAAAAATTCAAAAAGGATAAATAGGAGGTAACCATGTCTTTAACCAAAAGAGTCCAGGATATAAAACCATCTCCCACTTTAGAGATAACGGCAAAGGCTGTTGCTATGAAGGCTCAGGGGATTGATGTTATTGGTTTTGGAGCAGGAGAGCCTGATTTTGATACCCCTGAGAATATAAAGGAAGCTGCGATAAAGGCTCTAAGGGAGGGGTTTACCAAATATACACCGGTTGACGGAATCGTTGAATTAAAGGATGCGATAATAGAAAAATTCAAAAGAGATAGCGGTTTGGATTATAAAAGAACCGAAATTATTGTCTCATGTGGAGGGAAACATTCTCTATATAATATAGCTCAGGCGTTGTTTCAGAAAGGAGATGAAGTAATCATCCCTTCACCTTATTGGGTAACCTTTCCCGCGCAAGTCATCCTGGCTGAGGCCACCCCCATTATCATTGATACTAACGAAGAGACAGAGTTCAAGATTACGAGAGGACATTTAGAAAAGAACTGTTCAGATAAAACAAAGGCTATTGTCATCAATAATCCTTGTAATCCAACAGGAGCAGCCTATTCGAAAAAAGAGCTGGAAGAGTTGGCAGATTTTGCTGTTTCTAAAGGGATTTTTATAATCTCGGATGAAATTTATGAAAAGATCGTATATGATGGTCATCAACATACTTGTATTGCTTCTTTAGGGGAAGACATCAAACAACTCACGATTGTTTCCAATGGCCTTTCAAAGACCTATTCAATGACAGGATGGAGACTGGGATATAGTGCAGCAAGGGAAGATATAACTAAGGCCATGGTTAAGATTCAAAGTCACAGTACATCTAATCCCACATCATTCGTTCAAAAGGCAGGTGTAGAGGCACTCAACGGACCACAGGAAGCTGTCGAACGAATGGTAGAAGAGTTTAAGAAGAGGAGAGATTATATCATAAAAAGGCTTAACTCGATGAAGGGCATCTCTTGTTTTAATCCTCCAGGAGCCTTTTATGTTTTTCCCAATGTCTCAAAAACCTATGGCAAAAAGACAAAGAAGATGACTATTAATAATTCTTCAGATTTTGCAACCTACCTTTTAGATGAGGCTAAAGTTGCCTTTGTTCCTGGGATCGCCTTTGGTGCAGATGACTATGTGAGGATTTCTTATGCTATTTCTATGGAGGATATTGAAAAGGGGATGGACAGAATAGAGAAGGCTTTGGGGAAATTAGAGTAGGTTTTATTCTTTCATAATGAAGATTAGCTAAATATGAAGAGCGAAATTAATCTCGCTCAATTTTTTTCTTGAAAGAGAGAGATTCTCCTTATAAATTTAGTATAGAATAGAGGAAAAAATTGTTTAAGATACTCGAAAAAGAAGAATTAGCACCTCAAACCCATATGCTAAGGATAAAAGCCCCTGAAATTACAAAAAAAGCCAAACCTGGTCAATTTGTTGTCTTCTGTATTGATGAAAAAGCAGAAAGAATTCCCATAACCATTGCAGATATTGACAAAAATGAGGGAAGTATAACCGTTTTGGTTCAGGAGGTGGGAGCGAGTACCTTAAGGATAGGAATGTTGAAAAAAGGTGACTCGATTTTAAGCATCGTAGGTCCTTTGGGAGTCCCGACCCATATTGAAGAAAAAATTGGGAATGTAGTCTGCATGGGAGGAGGTTTCGGTATAGCGGCTCTCCATCCTATTGCGAAGAAGTTAAAAGAATTGGGGAATAGTGTCATATCGATTATTGGTGCAAGGAGTAAAAATCTCTTATTAATGGAAAAAGAGATGAAAGAGGCCAGCACCTCGTTGAAAATTTCTACTGATGATGGAAGCTACGGCCAGCATGGTTTTGTAACCGATATTCTGAAGAACCTTATTGAAGAAGGGATCAAAATAGACCGCATATATGCCATCGGTCCTGTTCCCATGATGCGGGCGGTTTGTAATATGACAAAACCTCTCAAGATAAAGACTTATATCAGCTTGAACCCGATCATGGTGGATGGAACTGGTATGTGCGGTGGCTGCAGGGTGACGGTCAAGGGCGAGACAAAATTTGCCTGTGTCGATGGTCCGGATTTCGATGGTCATGAGGTCGACTTTGATGAGCTGGTTAAAAGGCAAGCGGTCTATAAAAAGGATGAAGAGATCTCTTATAAGATAGCGAAGGAAAAACATGATAGCTTATGCATAAAGAGAGATAAAAATGAGCGATGAAAAGAAAAAAAGACCGGGAAGAGAAAAGATGCCTTCCCATGATCCCAAGAAGAGGATAAAAAATTTTAATGAGGTCAATTTTGGATATACGCCTGAAAAGGCTATAAAAGAGGCAAAGAGGTGTATTCAGTGCAAAAACCCGAAATGTAATCCTGGTTGCCCGGTAAATATAAAGATCCCCGATTTCATCGATTTGATAGCAAAAGGGGAGTTTGTCGCTGCAGCCAGAAAGATAAAAGAGGACAATGCCCTCCCAGCAATATGCGGAAGAGTCTGTCCCCAGGAGGAACAGTGTGAGATTGTATGTGTCCTCGGAGTGAAAGGGGAACCGATTGCCATAGGGCATCTTGAGAGGTTCGCTGCCGATTATGAAAGGGAGAAAAACCATGTTGAGATACCAAAAGTGGCAAAACCCACAGGGAAAAGGGTCGCTGTGGTCGGTTCAGGGCCTGCTTCTTTAACTGTGGTCGGAGACCTCGTTCAGCTGGGACACGAGGTGACTATATTCGAAGGGCTCCATAAACCTGGTGGGGTGCTTGTCTACGGAATCCCTGAGTTCAGGCTCCCAAAAGCGATTGTCAAGGCAGAAATCGATTATCTGAAAAAGATGGGGGTAAAGATAGAGTGTAATTCTATCATCGGGAAGCTTAAAAGCGTTGACGAATTACTTGAGAACGGTTTTGACGCTGTTTTCATAGGGACAGGAGCAGGACTCCCCTATTTTATGGAGATACCTGGAAAGAATCTCAACGGTGTCTATTCTGCAAATGAATATCTGACCCGTTCGAATCTCATGAAGGCCTATCTTTTCCCCGAATACGACACCCCAATTATCAGGGGGAAGAATGTGGCGGTTATTGGCGGGGGGAATACAGCCCTCGATGCGGTAAGAACAGCGATTCGCCTTGGAGCGGATAATGGCTATATCGTCTACAGGCGTTCGAAAAAAGAGATGCCGGCCAGAGATGAAGAGATTATGCATGCTGAAGAGGAGGGGGTTCAGTTTCACTTTCTCTGTAATCCCGTAAGGATTATCGGAAATAAAGATGGATGGGTGAAAGCCATTGAATGCCTTAGAATGGAGCTGGGAGAGCCTGATGAATCAGGCAGAAGAAGACCCGTGCCCATAGAAGGTTCAGAATTCCAGCTGAAGGTCGATACCGTTGTCTTTGCCATAGGTACAGGGGCAAATCCGATTATTCCTAAAACGACTCCTGATATAAAGACGAGTAAATGGGGTACAATTTTAGTCAATGAAGAAACAGGCGAGACCAGCAAGAAGGGGGTTTTTGCTGGAGGAGATATCGTTACAGGAGGGGCGACTGTTATTTTGGCAATGGGAGCAGGAAGAAGGGCTTCAGCTGCTATTGATAAATATCTAAGAGATGAAAACAAAGATTAAATAAGAATCGCTTCATCTTAAATTACTACTTATCTAAAAGCTCTTTTGCGTATTTTCTTGTTGTTTCAGTTATCTTTTTGCCTCCAGACATCCTGGCTATCTCTTCAACCTTTTCTCTTGAGGTCAGCTCTTTTATGGTAGCAATGGTCCTCTTATTTTGGATCTCCTTTGTCACTTTAAAATGATAATCTCCCTGACTTGCAATTTGAGGGAGATGGGTTATACAGAATACCTGATGACCCCTTGAAACCTTTTTTAACTTCAATCCTACAATTTCTGCTATTCTTCCCCCGATTCCAGAATCAACCTCATCAAAAACCATGATCGGAATATTATCATCTCTGGTCAAAATACTCTTCAAGGCCAACATCATTCTTGAAATTTCACCACCAGAAGCTATCTTAGAAAGAGGCCTTAACTCTTCCCCCAAGTTGGGAGAAAAGAGAAATTCAATGTTGTCTATCCCTTTTTCTTTTAGACTAACTGAATTTCCCTCCCATTTAATAAAACTATCCTCATCCAAGCTGTGGCTAAATCTTACTCGAAAAGCAACTCTATCCATACCTAATTCTTTTAGCTCTTTTTTTACTTCTCCTTCAATCTTTAAGGCAATCTTCCTTCTCTCCCTGGATAGCTTCAAAGCAGCTTTTCTCAATTCATCCTCCAATTCTTTGAGTCTTTTCTTTATCTCAAAAATCTTCTGGTCATGGTGTACAATCCTATCTAATTCCTCATCCAGAGATTCTCTGTATCTAAGGATTTCTTCTATTGTAGAACCATATTTACGTCTTAGTGAGTTAATCAGGGCTAGTCTATCATCCAATTCTGTTAATCTTTCAGGGTTGAACTCTAAAGATTTTTCATAATCTTTCAGAGTCCTAGAGAGTTCTTCTAGCTGAACAAGGTTATTCTCCCCATCTTTTAATGCATCTTTTAAAGATTTGTCGATATCAACCATTTTATGAAGAATATTTGTTATCTTTCCTAACTGCTCGATAATAGAGCCTTCCGAGGAATAGAGAAGTTCGTATAACTCTTGAGAACTCTCATATAATTTCTCAGAATTGGCCAAGATATTTTTCTCTTCTTTTAATCTAGTATCTTCCCCTGTTTTTAATCCCGCCTCATCAATCTCTTTCATTTGAAACCTGATGAGGTCTTCTCTTTGTATCCTTTCTCGATTGTCTTTTGCTAAATGATCAAGTTCTCTCTTTAATTTGCAATATTGAATGTAATCTTGGGTTAATTTGTCTCTTCTGCTCAGGAGTTTTCCATAAGAATCAATGATATCAATATGGTTTTCTTGATGAAGGAGTGTCTGGTGGTGATGTTGGCCATGAAAATCTACTAATCTTTTACCAACCTCAGAGAGAACGGTTAGGGTAACGAGATTGTTATTTATATAAGATTTGCTCTTTCCTGAAGAAGAAAAAGTCTTTTTTAGAATTAATTCTCCATCTTCGGTCTGTATTCCAATCTCCTCAAGTCTCTTTTTAAGAGGGGCTTCTTTTGTAATATCAAAAAGGGCCTCTACATATCCTTTGTCCTCACCGGATCTTATATCATCCGGAGAAATTTTGCTGCCCAAGGTTAAACCTAGAGCCTCAACAATAATAGACTTGCCAGCACCTGTCTCTCCAGTAAAAATAATTAAGCCGGGGTCAAATTCTATATTCAGGAGGTCGATTATTGCAAAGTTTTTGATACGTAGTTCCCTTAGCATCGCTTACTTGTAAATAAAAAAGTTTTACGCCCTCTCTCCCCACTTTAGTTTTTCTCTTAGTACCTGAAAGTAATCCTTGTCAGGGGAGAGGATGAGTTTAATCTTTCGATGAGATTTTTTTACCTGGACCATATCTCTATATTTCAAGGCAAAACCCACCTGTCCATCCATGGTAAGAAAGACATCCTCATTCTCAGAAGCTAAGGTTATTTCTATTTTTACATTATCAGGTACCACCAGAGGTCTATTTGTCAAGGTGTGGGGACAGATTGGATTTAATATTAATGCCTCCATTGTAGGATATATGATTGGTCCACCAGCAGACAGGGAATATGCTGTTGAGCCAGTTGGTGTTGAAACAATAAGGCCATCCGCCTTGTATGTTGCTAAATATTTACCATCAATAAAAGCCTCTAGATCTATTATTCTGGCTAAGGCCCCTTTATTTATAGCTACTTCATTAATTGCACTATATTCTGCAATCTTCTCACCTTGTCGATAGATATGAGTAGTCAATTTGAGTCGTTCATGGACAATATAATCTCCCGAAAATATCTTTTCTAAAGCAGGGTACAATTCTTCACGTGTTACCTCTGTTAGAAAACCCATTCCACCAAGATTTACTCCAAAAATGGGCACATCATTATCATTAATCAATCTCGCAACACTCAGGAGCGTTCCATCTCCTCCTAATACAATTATCATATCTACCATTGATGGTATCTTAGGTTTTGGATATGGAGAGCTCAGTCCAATAAGGGAAGCTGTATCTATGTCAATATATACCTCTTTTTTATTTTCTTTTAACCAAGGGACGAGTTTATCTAGAATTTCTTTTGCCTCGTGTCTGTGTGGTTTAGCTATTATTCCTATCCTATCCATTTATTCTACCTTTGCTAATTATTAAGTTAAACTATACTATAGCATATATTATCTTTCAGTCCAATTTGTTTTCTTTTGATTTTGGACAAATTAAAATTTTTTCTGATAAATAGGCTTGGCATTAAATAAATCCTTTAATATCATATATTTGATGCCTCAATTCTTTATGCGAAGCCTTGAATACTTCCCATAATAAAAAGTTTCTTTTTTAGGACAGGCCAAAATTATTCCTATGGTAAATAGCTGTCTAGTATATTTCAAATTCCCTTTTTTAGCTTTACAAACTTCTTTCTTTTAAAATATACTTCAGAAAATGAATTGCTCATGATAAATAACGGCTAGAGGAACCATTTAAATTCTTTCTATTTTTCATAAAGGAGGTTAATATGCCAGAATTTGGAAGCCCATTTAGCGGAATGAAGGCTGATCGAAAATTAACCAAGGAGGAGCTGGTTCGGGCCATTCGTTTTATGGTTGCAGCCGAATATGAAGCAGTTCAGCTGTATGTCCAGCTTGCTGAATCTATCGATGATAAGCTTTCCAAAGAGGTATTAATAGATATTGCAAATGAAGAGCGTATTCATGCAGGTGAATTCTTAAGACTCCTTAAACACTTGGCTCCTGATGAAGAAAAATTTTATCAAGAAGGGGCTGAGGAGGTTGAGGAAGAGATGAAAAAGCTTGGGCTTTAAGGGCTCCTCGTAATAAAAATATAGTTATGAAGGCGATTCGAATACATGAATACGGAGGACCTGATGTTCTCCGTATTGAAGAAATTCCCCTGCCAGAACCAGGATCCGGTGAGGTCCGTGTCAAAATCGAAGTTGCAGGAGTTAACTATATTGACATATACCATCGAACAGGTCTCTATCCAAGCAAAATCCCCTTCTCACCAGGCATGGAAGGTGCTGGTGTTGTGGATGCTGTGGGAGATAATGTTTCTGAGGTGGAGATAGGGGATCGCGTTGTCTATGCAATGCAACAAGGCTCCTATGCAGAATTTGCTGTTGTTCCCTCATGGAAGTTGGTGCAGTTACCAGAAAATCTTGATTTTCAGTCAGGAGCAGCAGTCATGCTTCAGGGAATGACCGCTCATTATTTAACACATAGTACGTATCCGTTAAAAAAAGGGGATACACTTCTTATCCACGCCGCAGCCGGTGGTGTCGGCCTCCTCCTTATTCAGATAGCAAAGCGCCTTGGTGCTAAGGTATTTGGTACTGTATCAACCAAAGAAAAGGCCTCTTTGGCAAAGGATGCAGGAGCAGATGAAATAATCTTATATACAGAGAGTGATTTTGAGGAGGGGGTAAAGAGATTAACGAATGATCAGGGGGTTGATGTTGTCTATGATTCCGTCGGGAAAACCACCTTTGAGGGAAGCCTCAATTGCTTGAGACCAAGGGGCTGTCTTGTTTCCTTTGGACAATCAAGTGGCCCAATCGCTCCATTCAATCCAGGAATATTGTCCGCTAAAGGGTCTCTTTTTCTTACACGTCCTACTTTGGCTCATTACGCAGCAAACCGTGATGAGCTTTTACGAAGAGCTGGAGAAATTTTTAAGTGGATTGCTAAAGGTGAATTAAAGCTGAGAATTGACAGAGTGTTTCCCCTTGAGAATGCTGCAGAGGCTCAAAAGCAACTGGAAGGAAGAAAGTCAACGGGAAAACTGCTGCTGGGTGTATAGGAAAAATAGAAAAGCCCCAACTCACTTTAATTTTTTGCAGGAGAAATATTTTAATATTTCATAAAGAAGGTATGTTACCAGAAAATACTATCGCTAAAAGAATTGTGGAATTGCTCCACCGAGAGGCAGAGAGGACCTTAGTTAAGGATATCCGTATTGGCCTTGGTTTCACCGCTGTTCAATTAGAAGATAACCGAACAGGTCTCGCCGCTGTCTTAAGAGAGGAGATTGGAGGAGGATGTACAACTTTGAGTGATGCGGGGACACTAAAGGGAAAAGATGCAAGTTACCTTTTGGAAATGCTTTTGCATTCTGAATCGGTTGTCTCAAAATCGCTTGGCCTGGCCACTGCTAACTCCATTCTTTCGGGAAGAGACCTTCAAGGCATTGATCGAAGAGATACGATAGAGTTAATAAAATTGATCCCTGAGGACCGTGTTGCAATGGTTGGACTTTTTAGGCCTCTCGTTTCAAAGATCAAAAGCATCACGTCTAATCTTACGATCATTGAAAAGGAAAGGGGTCAAGGAGAGGTGGTTTCTCCCAATAAAGGGAAAACCCCGCTTAAAAATTGTACCGTTGCTTTAATCACTGCCACATCTATCCTGAACAGTACATTAGAAGACATTCTCAATTCACTTGGTTCGACAAGAAGAGTTGTTCTTCTCGGACCCTCTACGCCTCTGGCTACAGAGATATTTTTTGATACGCCAATCAATCACCTGGCCAGTTCTCGGGTAATAAACCCTGAGAAGATTTTACAGATTGTCTCTGAGGGAGGCGGGACAATGATAATGCGACCCTATTTGGATTTTATCAACCTCATCTTTTAGATAAAGGATGAAAAAATCTAGCTAAAGAAGGGATGACGTTGATGAAAAATAACCGAAAGAAGATTGTATCCTATCTGGATAAAGAGCTCAGAATATCTGAAATTAATGATCTCTCTTGTAATGGTCTTCAGGTTGAGGGGACAGAGAATATCAAGAGGATAGCTCTGGCTGTTGATGCCTGTATGGCGGTTTTTGAAAAGACCAGGAAAAAGAGATGCCAGATGATAATTGCTCATCACGGCCTGATCTGGGGCGGTATAAAATCTGTTTCAAAGACCATAAAGCAGAACCTCTCCTTTCTCCTAACAAATGAAATAAATCTCTATGCTGCCCACATTCCCCTTGATTTGCATCCCAAACTAGGAAACAATATCCAGCTCTGCAAGACGATCAATTTGAGAAAAATCAGAGAGTTTGGCGAGTATGAGGGAAACCTGATTGGTTTTGAAGGGGAGCTTATAAAAACCTTTTCTATAGAAGAGTTGACAAAAAGGATCAATCAAAAGATAGGGGGTGTTTCCAAGATATTACCCTTTGGAAAAGATAAGATTAAAAGGATAGGGATTGTTTCTGGTGGCGGTGCAAAAAGTCTGATAGAAGCCATAGAGAAGGATTTGGATTGCTTTATTACTGGAGAACACGTTCATGAGAACTATCATCTGGCAAGAGAATCACGAATAAACGTTCTCTATATTAGACATTACCATTCAGAAAAACTAGGGGTCATTGCTTTGGGTAAAGATCTGGCGAAGAGGTTTGGGATAGAAACAATCTTTATTGAAGAACCTACACCAATTTAATCCTTGAATAAAGCAAAGCATTAAAAGGAAGTTCCAAATTGATGGAGAAGAGAAGAATAAATAAAGGAAGCATATTAGAAGGTTTAATCAAACAATCTGTTTATGAGATAGCAGGAAGGAATCAGGAATATATTTATGGGTTTTCCTATGTTAAAGACTATGTACCTTCAAATGCCAAAGGATTGGATTATTGTATTACCATAGGGCTTAAATTAGATGATGAAATTATCGATAGTATTTCTGATGGTCCTACTCGTAAATATTTAGAACATTACAGAGATGTAAATCAGAAACTTAGAGAGATATCGGATAAGATCAGGAATTCTATCGAAGAAAGTTTAGGATGCAGGGCCGTGGCTTTCCCTCCATCAACACCAGATGAAGTAAAAAAGACCTCTAAATTTCAAAAAGAATTGAGCTCAGACTTTTCTCATAAGATTGGAGCCACAAGGAGCGGTCTGGGATGGATAGGAAAAACTGCTTTGCTTGTTTCTAAGAGATTTGGACCAAGGCTGAGGCTTGTTTCTGTTTTAACAGACTATAAGCTGAAGGTTGGTACGCCCTTAGAAAAAAGCTTATGCAATAACTGTACTATTTGTATTGAGAACTGTCCTGCAATGGCAGGATCGGATATAGATTGGAAACCGAAAATGAAGAGGGAGGAATTTTTTGATGCCTTTAGATGCATGGAAACCTGCAGGGAGTTAACAAAAGAACGCATCGGAGAAACAGAGCTTATCTGCGGTATTTGTGTGTCTCTCTGTCCTCAGGGCAGGTCAAAAGAGTGCTCATATAATAGGTGAGGAGGATAAAATATGAAGATAAGAAAGGACTCTTCGATTGAGGATAAGTGTGTTGATATGGAAGGAGCCAAGGATGTGACCATGAAGATTCTCATCGGACAGAACGAAGGCTCAGAAAAGATTATCATGAGGTATTTCAAGATACAGCCAGGAGGGCATACCCCTTTTCATAATCATCCTTATGAGCATGTGATTAAGATTGAGAAAGGACAGGGAATAGCGGTTGATGCATCCAAAAAGGAGCATGTAATCTCAGTGGGGCAAAGCCTCTTTGTGGAGCCAAATGAAAATCATCAGTTCAAAAATACATCCAAAGAAACCTTGGAACTTGTTTGCATTATTCCAAATCCAGAAAAGAACAAATCTTAGTACATTGATTTAATTGAAGTTTTTAAGAAAGGCATCCTTACTCGAAATTTTACTTATCCTCTGTTAAATTAATTTTCACAATAATCAATGCTAAAATTTAAAAAAAGGCTTGACAAAAAATAAGAATGATTGTATATTTCCAAAAAAGACTAAAATAGTCCTATTTAGACGGAGATATAAGTGAAGCTAAAAAGAAAAGGTGAATATGGGATTTTAGGAGTTACCTATATAGCACAGCAAGAAAAGGATATCGTTTATACAAGAGAAGTAGCAGAATCTTGGGAACTTCCAGAGAGCTTCTTAGCCAAGATATTTCAGAGACTTTCTAAAAATGGGATCTTAAATTCTTATAAAGGGGTTAGAGGTGGCTTTTCTTTGGCTAAATCTCCAGAAGAAATAACTCTAAAGGAGATTTTAGATATTGTTCAGGGACCAACAACAATCGGCTGGTGTGAGGTTGATAATGAAAAATGTAATAGGTTTAAAAATTGTTCGTTATCAAAGGTTCTGGATAAAGTAAGAGATAATATGAAAAATATTTTTGAGAATACAACAATAGCTGATATTGCCAAAGAAAAGATAACAAAATAATTTTTTTTATCCATAAAAAAGACTAAATTGGTCTTATTTAAAACTTCATAGTGAAAGGAGAATTGAATGGCTAATACAAATATTCAGAAAAAGGCAAGAGGAAATGGGATAGAAAGGAATAAGGTATTTAATCCTATTTCAATGTATTTAAAGGATATCTCGAAATTAGGATTATTAGACAGGGAAGAAGAGATAGAATTGGCAAGGAGGATTAGAAAGGGTGATAAAGAGGCCGAGAGGAGACTCGTGGAGGGAAATCTCCGTTTTGTTGTCAGTATCGCGAATAGATACAGGAGGCAGGACGTTCCTTTAGGCGATTTAATTAATGAGGGGAATATTGGATTAATAAGGGCAGCAAAGAAATTTGATCCTACAAAGGGGATCAAGTTTATCACCTATGCTGTTTGGTGGATTCGCACTTCAATCAGGCATGCCCTTGCAAAACAGCAAGGGG
>DATKYB010000105.1 GCA_035528715.1 Nitrospinota bacterium
ACAAATATAAATTGCTTTACCTTACTTTTAACCGATGCATCTAGTAAATTTAAAAGTCCCATCATATCGACTTCAAAGGTCTCAAAAGGATCCTCAGAAAATGACCAGGCAAGATGAACCACAACCTCTGTGTCTTTTACTGCCTCCCTTACCTTATCCCTCTCTTCTACTCCACCCTCTACCAGCTCTAGACCCTTCCCTTCCTTACCCTTAAGAAGATCAATGCTCTTATCTAATACCTTTATCTCATGCCCCTTTTTGATTAACCGTGGAACCGTATAACTCCCTACAGAACCCGAACCCCCAGTTATCAGTATCTTCATCTCTATTTCACATCCTTTTAACTTTCTAAAAATTTAGACTTTTTCCAGATTCTTTCTGATGAGCCTCTCAACAGTTAACAGATGGGTAAGCATTGCCCTTCTTGCCTTTTCTTGCTCTCTTGCTTTGAGATATTTTAAAATATTCATATGCGATTTCAGGGATTGACGGGGTCTTTCCTTGATTTCTATATTTGATTCATTGGTTTCCGTTTCAAGGCCTATAACTGTATTGATAATTCTCATTATCATTTTGTTCTTTGATGCCACGGCAATAGAACGATGGAATTCGTCATCAATGTCAGCGATACTTTTTCCCTGTTCCACAATGCTTTTCTGTTTATCGATGATACTCTCCATTCTCAAAATATCCTCGTCGGTTACTCTCTCAGCTGCAATACGAACAATCCCTGGCTCAATTATTTTTCTTAATTCAAACAGCTGTAATATTGTTCCCTTTTGAAGGGGTATTCTAAGCGCAATCGAATTTGCCAGAGAATCTACTGTTAAATCCTTTACAAAATTGCCATCTCCTGATCGACACTCAACAAGACCCATGTTTTCTAATGTTCTCAACGCCTCTCTTACAGAAGTGCGGCTTACCTTCAAACTCTCAGCAAGCTCTCTTTCAGAGGGGAGCCGATCCCCTATCTTCAAGCTCCCTTGTATAATCATCTTTTTTATCTGATCAACGATATTTTCATATATCTTCCTGCTTTTAACCGGCTCTAACATTATTCTCTCTACTCCTCTCTTCTATCTCTTTTTTGAGATATCAGTTCAAATAGATACGACCATATCTCTTCAGATGATAGAAAATATCCTAAAGATATAAATACTATACAGAATACCGCCTACGAGTAAAATCAAGGCAGGCAATGAATCTCTTCTTCTTATTGTTAAAAAGACCAAAATTGCTGAAACCAAAGCAAAAGAAATATTAATGATTTCTGTAGAACGGAGCTCCCAGCTTGTAAAGAGAAGACCGATGGATACAGGTATCATAGACTGGAAGGTCATGGCGCCTGTTATATTTGTAAATGCTAAGGTATCCTTGCCTCTTATGGTCCAGCTAATCGAATTATATTTCTCAGGCAATTCTGTAGCAACAGGGGCAATGATTAACGAAAGCACAAGGGCAGAAACCCCAATTGCCTCTGATAACAGAGCAATGTTATTTACAAAGACTGTTGCACCAAGAATGATACACCCCAAACCAAATAAGACCTGAAATATAATATTGGTCCAATTCTTCTTTAGTTTAAAAAATCGATTAAAATACAAAAGCTCTGAATACTCCTCTTGAACCTGGCTTTTATGTTTTAGTGTAATCTTAAAATATATGGCATAAAGGAGGACAAGAAGGACAGCGCCGATATAGTTTATCTTGTCATTTCTTAATAAGGAAATGCCAAGAATCAAAATCATAACAAAAATAAAGTACTTGAGCTCAAACCTAACCGCAGAAAGATCAGGTCTAAGATGGGCTCTTTCCCTCCTCCCTGAAAACCTTAAGATAAATACCGTAATTCCCAATAAGAAAAAGGCGAGGGTTGTCAACATAAAGGGAGCACCCAGAATAGCACCAATACCTATCTCTTCTCCGTGTCCCCCGGCGCCAAAAACTAAAGCTAATATGGGAATCATTGTCTCAGGCATGGCTGTTCCCACAGCTGCCAAGAGGCTTCCTGCAGCAGCATGAGATAAACCTGCCTTATTCCCTACATGCTCGACAGCATTGGCAAAGGTTTCACATCCCCCAAGGATAATTATTATAGATACGACGAGGAGAAAAATGATTTCTTTAAGGCCCCTATCCTTTGGTGGTAAGAGCTTATCAGACGCATGAGTTGGCGAAGAGGTTACAGGGTAAAGGACAAAAAAGAAAAGAGAGAAAACAATAAAAATAATAGAAAAAAATTTAAAAAGAAACCCATGGCTAAGCATATATTTAAAACCATATTAATATTAACAGAGAAAAAGTATTATAATGTCATTTAAATCAGATGAGGGTATGCAGAAGCATTTTTTTTATGCATACCCTCATCTTCTTTTACCTTCTCAAAACAACCAGATATGAATCAGAGACTTATGCTACAGGAGGTGTAGGAGCTTCAATCCCTAAACCAGCACACTTAGCATTGACGAAATTCTGCATTTTGACAATATGCTCGGGTTTCAGGTGAGCAAATCTCTCCTGCAGAGCCATGTACTCTTTCACAGGTTTCATCTTCTTCGGCATATAGGTTATCTTGTAAGGCGCAGTCATGCCTTCTTTTTCCCAGAGAGAGAACATACCGGTCTCAACAGCCAGCTTTGCTATCTCTATGGTCTTGTCAGCATCAAATCTCCATCCCTTTGGACAAGGAGCATGGACATGGAGAAAGGTTGCTCCCTCGGCATTCAGAGCCTTTCTGACCTTGTTGATATAGTCAACAGGGTATCCAATGGAAGCTGTAGCAACAAACCTAGCAGAAGGATGTCCTTCAGATACCAGCTTGGCGGCGTCTTTTGGAAACAGCTTTTTAGCCTCTGGGATAACGGGTCCAGGAGGCGTAAAGGATGTGTTTGCTCCGTAAGGGGTTGTAGGAGATGTCTGGATACCTGTGTTGGCATAGGCCTCGTTGTCATAGCAGATAAACAGAAAGTCATGGTCTCTGTACATCGCAGCTGACATGGCTTGGAGACCTATATCAATAGAACCACCATCACCAGCAAAAACAACGATACCTGGATAATCTCCTTTGTATTTCCCCTTTCGAATCATCGCCTCGTATGCAGCAGCGACTCCAGAAGCAACAGCGCCTGCGTCCGTAATCTGGGTATGTGTCCAAGGCACAGCCCATGGTACGCAGAGGTAACTGGTATTTGCAACGTACATACAACCTGTAGGCCCAAAGAATATCGAATTCTTACCAGCAGCCTTACAGGCCAATCGATAAGCTATTGCAGGCCCACATCCAGCGCATGTCCTGTGTCCTTTAACATAGTACTCTGACCTGGCAACATCTGGAACCTTTGCAATAGATTTAGCAAGTTCTAGTTTTGGTCTATTTACTTTAGCCAAAATTCACTCCTCCTTTCGTTCAATATTTATAATCCATAAAGGTTTTTTACATCTCAACTTCACACTCCAGGTCAACCCAGTAGGTTGGTTTATCAAACTGTCCTTTAGCTCCCTTAGCCAGAATCTCAGCCATAAATTTAAACTGTTCAATCTTAACAGGGTGTCCACCCAATCCAGCCATAAAGGAAGCAACCTGAGGCACCTTATCCACCTTCACAGCCCCTTTAACAAGAGCAGCACAAACCTCAGGGGTCAATTGGCCAGCATATCCAGATGCACCAAAGGAGTTGTTTGTCTCAACAACACCTACAGCCTTACACTTGCTGAGAGCCTCCGCTACTTCTGGGGATGGGAAAGGTCTAATCCATTTTGGTCTGACCATACCGATCTTAACCCCTTCTTTTCTTAGGTCGTCAATGGCATACTTGCAGGTATGAGCATGGCAACCCTGGATAAAAATGGCTATCTCAGCATCATCCATGTGATAGAGCTCAACAAATGGATCGACATCTCTCTTAAAGATCTCATTATATTCTTTGACAGCCTGCTGGATAACCTCTCTGGCACCCCATATAGCATTGAATCTTGTCGCCTCCAAGGCAGGGCCTTGGTTAGCATAAATCTGGGGACCGTGGCCAACAGGTCTTAGAGGGTCCAATGGCCTTTGTGCCTTATATGGAGGTAAGAACTCATCAACCTGAGACTGCTCACCAATATTAACCCAGTTTGCAATATGGGAAACAAAGTAGCCGTCGTGACAGTTCATCTGAGGAAGCAGAACCTTGGGATCCTCTCCAACCCTGTAGTAAATAAGAGTGTTGTCATAAACCTCCTGAGGAAGGGAAGCCCATCCGAGCAACCATCCCTGATCCTTTGTGCTCAGTGCATCTGTATGCTCCTGACCAAAGTCTCCAGGAGGGTCCAGTGTTCTGTCAGCAATAACCATCTGTACGGGACATCTGTCACCAGAGATAGGAGAATAGACCTCCATAGGATAGGTTACACCCACGCCAGAGCTTCCGGTCATTGTTCTTGCACCAGCAAGAGATGCTCCGTGGACAATAGCCAGCTGCCCGTGCTCTCCCTCTCCGTGGACAAACTCAGCATCCAAATCTCCATTAGCAACAGCCTGGGAAAGCTGAATCATTAAACCGGTATAGGGTCTAATGGGATAGGATGAAATAACATCAACATCGGCCTGTACAGCAGCATTAGCCGCTGCAGCAAGTCCAGGAATAAACTTTTTTGGCATTATACTTTCACCTCGCTTTCAGTTAGCATTAAAATGGTTCATCCATAAATTCGACATCGCCTTTAAAATCACTTTCAGGAACCCTAGAGATACACTGAACAGGGCAGACATTGGCACAGCAACCGCATCCCTTGCAGTACTTGAGGTCTATAGAAACACTACGATCCTCAGCAAGCTCTATACAGGGTTCAGGACAGGCCAGCCAGCAGGTGAGGCACTTTGTGCATCTCTCTTGGTCGATCACTGATCTCAATATTCTCCAGCCCCCTGATGGAAACTGATCCTGCTCTCCATCAGGCTTAGGTGATTCAACCACACCCCCTTCGGGAATCTCTAAGTGAGCAGGTATAGGAACTTGTAATTTTTTCGTATCAAACATTGATTCACCCCCTTTAGATACTTTATCTTTCTTATAACTCTTTTACTTTGACTGAATCAACGGCCTTTTTAGCCGCCTCTTTATTAGCAACAACAGCCATGACATTGTCTAATGAAACAACACCAGTAACCTTGGCAACAACTGCAGCCAGACAAGCACCGATTCCTTTTCCAATCTGAGAGCCACCCTCTGCACCCTCGATATCCATCAGGTCTCTGTCAACACCAGGAGCAATACTGCTTGCATCAACAACGGCCAACTTCTTTATCTTACCCTTGTCAGGGTTAGCAGCCATCATGTCGAGGACGAAGTCAAAGTCTTTGTTGGTGTTAACAACCAATGTAACGCCTTTTGGGGCGCCTTTTAAGATGTTATATGCCTTGGCATAGACGTCTTCCATCAGTACCACGATGTTTGGATGGTGATTCTCATACAGAAACTTCTCTTTAATCGGCTCATCGCTGATTTTACAATACTTTCTCACGGGAACATTCACTCTGTCAGGTAGGTCAGCATAGTTGTCGATAACCCAGATGTCTTTACCTTCTTTTCCGGCTGCAGCACCCAAAACTTTCGATACGTCTCTACCATTTGTATCCTGCAAAACACCGCATGCCCACGTAGTAATTTCATTTACCGCCATTCAATACACCTCCTTAAGTTTCGATTTTTTTACTTCGGTATTAACTGACGTTTAACAGGAGCATGTTCTCCTCCTGTTTTTTCGGCTCACAAATAAACTTCTCTCCCCCCTTTCTTTTGTATCCAAACAAAACCAGGAGCCAATGGATCATCTGGAGTTATTTTGTTTTCATGTTTAGGAAATAGACGAAATGATTTTTTTCGTCATTTCCATAATCTCCTCTATATTCATTTTCCCCTTTATCTTTTTTGAAAGCTCTCCCTCTCTTTTTGCAATCTCTTTTGCCCTTTTTAATACTGACCTGGCTTTGTCATGGGGAATCACAGCCACACCCACATCATCCGCCACAATAATATCATTTGGGTGAACCAGAACCCCGCCACAATGAATAGGGACGTTTACCTCTATGGGGTGAGTTTCATCATCCTCTGAACAGGAATAGATTAAAGACTTAGGAACAACGGCTCTTGAAAAAAGGGGAAAACCCATATCTCTTACCTCATCAATATCTCTAACCGCTCCATCAACGATTGCACCAAGAGCGCCTTTTTGTTTTAAAACGCTGGATATGATCCCTCCAATGACAGATACTTCTGTTTCTCCTTTGGCATCGACAACTACTATTTGACCCGCTTTAATATGTTTGATGATTTCAATGCTCGAAAAGCAGTTATGGGGATCAATCTTTATCGTGAGGGCTGAACCTGAAATCTTTTTGCTGAAGATGGGTTTTATAGCACTTGCCATGACGCAATCATTATCTGATGCATCAGAAACGAGACAGGAGGGACTATAGTATTTGAGAAGCTCTCTAAATTCATCCAATAGACCTTCCAGATCACCTAAAATATCATCCTTTGGTAATCTGTCAGTTGTCACACCCTTATCCTTTCTCTTAGTGTTTTTTGGATTTTTTCTTCTTTTTTTTACCGTATTCTTCAGTAGAAGGAGGGATAATTTCTTTTAAGGCTCTTAAAAAGTACTCCCGTTTAACCTGAAATTCTTTTGCTTTTTCAGAAACCTTTGACCCTTGGCTATCAAAGAAATCCTGTACAGCTAAAAGTGTGGCTTTTTTGCAAAGGCTCTCTATATCAGCACCAACAAATCCCTCTGTTTTTTCAGCCAACTCTTTAAAATCAACATCTTTGCCCAAAATAGTATCTTTGGTATAAACCTTAAATATATCTATCCGCTCTTCTTTATCAGGTACAGGTAGCTCTATAATATAATCAAAACGGCCAGGCCTTAAAAGAGCATTATCAACAAGGTCTAATCTGTTCGTAGCAGCAACAGCGATAACTCCCTGTATGTTTTTTAATCCATCCAGTTCCCTTAAAAGCTGGCTTACCATTCTCTGAGCCCCTGCTCCATGATCAGTCGTTCCTGTTCCTCTCTTAGAGGCAATACCATCAATCTCATCAAAGAAAAGGATACAGGGAGCAGCAAAGTTCGCCATCTTAAATAATGCCCTCAGAGCCTTTTCTGATTCTCCCATCCATTTAGAAAAGAGAACAGACTGGTCAACCGAGATAAGGGCGAGATCATTCTCGCCTGCCAGGGCTCTTGCTAAAGCAGTTTTCCCTATTCCTGTGGGACCTGAAAAGAGTATGCCTTGGGGAGGTCTGAAATGGATATTGTCAAAGAATGTGGAATGCTTCAGGGGTAATTCAATGATAGATCTTAAGGTATTTTTTACCTTCTTCAATCCCCCTATGTCACTGAATTTGACCGTAGGCCTCTCTGCCAGAAATTCCCTTGTGGCTGTGGGCTCAATCTCTTTAAAGGCCTCTAGAAAATCATCCTGGCATACCTCTAGCTGAATATCAGTTTCAAAGGGTTTATAATCCCGAATCGCAACAACATCTGGCAAAATCCTTCTTAGTGCCCTCATTCCGGCCTCTTTTGCTAAAATCTCAATATCTGCACCTACAAAACCATGGGTAATATTTGCAATACTATCGATGTCAAAATCAGAGGTAAGGGGCATTGTTCTTGTATGGATCTGTAATATTTCTTTTCTTCCCAGCCGATTAGGAATACTAATGGCGATTTCACGGTCAAAACGCCCGGGTCTTCTGATAGCCGGGTCGACTAATTCTGGAACATTCGTTGCACCAATAACGATCACCTGACCCCTTGATACTAACCCATCCATTAATGCCAAAAGCTGTGCTACGACCCTCTTTTCGACATCACCGATAACCTGAACCCTCTTTGGAGCAACAGCATCTATCTCGTCCAAGAAGATGATACTGGGGGCATTTCGGGATCCCTCTTCAAAGACCTCCCTTAATTTCGCTTCACTCTCTCCATAGAACTTGTGGATAATCTCTGGTCCATTCACATGGATAAAGTGAGCCTTTACTTCATTGGATACTGCCCTTGCAATAAGGGTCTTTCCGGTTCCGGGAGGCCCATACATAAGGACGCCTTTTGGGGCTTCAATGCCCATTCGGGCGAAGAGGTCAGGAAATTTCAAGGGGAGCTCTACCATCTCCCTAATCCTGTAAACCTCCCTTGCAAGACCACCGATATCTTCGTAAGAAACCCGAGAGGTCTTCTCTATAATCCCCTCAGCTTCCCTAATCTTAACCTGCGTATTGATATTGACAATCACTGCACCAGCGGGACTGGTTCCCTCTACAAGAAAAAATTGACCTCTTGCACCAAAAAAGGTTACCTGGACCTTATCACCCTTCAAAATGGGCATACCATTTAAGAGTTGGACTAAGTGCCTGAGTTCTTCATCTTTAGGAGCAGGGCGGGATGTGTCAATGGAGGAGAGGAGTAAGATTTCGGCAGGTGTCCAGAGGACCTTTTCTATTGTAACCCATTCATCCTTAAGGGCACCGCAATTTTCCCTGGTTATACCATCGATCTGAATAACCTTTTTGCCTTTGTATTGATGAAAGATTTGAATGGCTCTGGCAACAGTTGATTTTTTACCTGTGATTTTTAAGAGGTCACCTGGAACAGCCTTAATGAGCTTTAAATCCTCTTCATCTACCCTCGCCAGCCCCTTTCCTACATCATCAAGGCCAGTATCCATTACACGCAAGACTTGCTTGATTCCTTCATCTTGTTCTGCTTTTGGCATAACTCACCCTTTTATAATGATTTACGGTTAGGTGAAATCCAAAATTTGAAGGCCTTTCTCACCAGACATTACAGAACGCACAATTTCTCTCATATAAAAGTTACTCTTTGGTTGGTCTAAGGTCTGGTGGTCTGCTGGCCCTTCCAGAGATTGAATTATATTCTAAATGAAAGTTTTGTCAAGAAAAAAATATAAAATTTCTCGTTTTTCTTAAACTTTCTATAAAACAAAGGGTTATATCAAGTTTTTATTCTCTATTCTAATGAAGAAGACTAAATTTATCTTTGAGGTATTGGGATATCTGGTCTATAGAAATCCGATCCTGCTGCATAGAATCCCTCTCTCTAATGGTAACAGCTCTATCCTCCAGAGACTGGACATCTACGGTTATACAATAAGGTGTCCCTATCTCATCCTGTCTTCTGTATAGTCTCCCTATGGAACCTGTGTCATCATATACAGTAACATATTGATTTAAAATATCTTTTTTTATCTTCTTTGATAGTTCAACAATGTCTCCTCTATTCCTTAAGAGAGGGAGAACAGCCACCTTAACTGGAGCGATATCAGGATGAAAGCTTAAAAAGACTCTCTTTCTCCCCCTAACCTCCTCTTCTTTATACGCATCTATTAAAAAAGCAAGACTTGATCTATCTACACCTGCAGAAGGCTCTATAACATATGGAAAATATTTCTCTTTTGTCTCCTCGTCAAAATAGATAAGGTTCCTATTTGAGTAATTTGTGTGTTGTTTGAGATCAAAATCTGTTCTGTTTGCAATCCCCTCAAGTTCTGACCAGCCCATGGGAAAAAGATATTCTATGTCAAAACAACTTTTAGCATAATGCGCCATTTCATCCTTTCCATGTTCCCTAAGACGTAGATTTTCTTGCTTTATTCCATATTTTTTATACCATTCAAGCCTCTCGTTGACCCAGTAATCATGCCATTCCTTATCTGTCCCTGGTTTTACAAAATACTCAATCTCCATCTGCTCAAACTCTCTTGTTCTGAAAACGAAATTTCCAGGTGTAATCTCGTTTCTAAAAGCCTTGCCAATCTGAGCAATCCCAAAGGGAATTTTTCTCCTCATAGAAGTTAAGATATTGAAAAAATTGATAAATATCCCCTGAGCAGTCTCAGGTCTTAGATATACTGTCGAAGCCTCATTTTCTACTGGACCAACAAATGTTTTAAACATAAGGTTAAACTGACGTGGATCTGTCAGTTCACCACCACATTCTGGACAGATATGTTTATCTAAGTCATCCTCTCTAAATCTCTTTTTACATTTCTTGCAGTCAACGAGAAGATCCGTAAAGCTTTCAACATGTCCAGAAGCCAACCAGGTATTCGGATGCATGAGTATGGCAGAATCTAGGCCTTCCATATCCTCTCTTTCATAGACAACATTCTTCCACCACGCCTCTTTTACATTTTTCTTGAGCCCAACGCCTAAGGGCCCATAATCCCATGTATTACCTAATCCTCCATAGATTTCGCTATTTTGAAATATAAATCCTCTCCTTTTACACAAGGAGACTATTTTTTCCATTTCAATCTTCATATTTTTTCGCTCAGAATAATTCTCTAAAGATTAAACAATTACTTCTTTTTTTTATCTTTTTCTTTATGCAATTTATACTCTATACTATCAACGAGGGCCTGCCAGCTTGCCTCAATAATATTTGCGGAAACACCAACAGTGCCCCACCTTGAATCGCGGTCTCTTGATTCAATTAAAACCCTTGTTATTGCTTCTGTTCCGCTCCACTCATCCAGAATCCTAACCTTATAATCGTTGAGCACCATATCTTTTAATTCAGGGTAAAATTTCTCCAGGGCCTTTCTCAAGGCATTATCCAGTGCATTAACAGGCCCATTCCCCTCTGCAGCTGTATGCTCTACTTCCCCATCTACTATAAGCATAATCGTTGCCTCAGAGATAGGCTCTGTTCCCTCCTTTCGTTTTTCTATAATTACTCTAAAACCTTTTAAATCAAAAAATTTCTCCCTCTTACCTAAAGCCTTTTTCATTAATAATTCAAAGGAGGCCTCAGCTCCTTCAAACTGAAAACCTTGATTTTCTAATTCCTTTAATGAATCTAAAATATTTTGAACCGTTGGGTCCTTACTCTCTATATCTATATTAAACTCTTGTGCCTTATAGAGAATATTGCTTCTTCCTGATAGATCTGAAACCAATACCCTCTGTCTGTTTCCAACCAGCTCGGGCTTTATATGCTCATAAGTCTCTGGGTTTCTTTGAACGGCGCTAACATGAACACCTCCTTTATGGGCAAAGGCGCTCTTCCCTACATATGGTCGATGCGTCCAAGATCTTAAATTGGCCATTTCATCAATAAATCTCGATACTTCTACCAATCTCTTCATCTGCTCGTCTGAGATGCAATCTACCTTAAGCTTTAATTTAAGATTTGGAATAATTGAGCAGAGATTGGCGTTTCCACATCTCTCTCCATATCCATTTATTGTCCCTTGGATATGTTGGACCCCTGAATTTACTCCCATAATTGAATTGGCCACTGCTGTCTCTGAATCGTTATGGCAGTGAATCCCTAAGGGGGTTTCCATCTTGTCTCTAATCTTATTAATAATGTCCTGAACCTCATGGGTCATTGTTCCACCATTCGTATCACAAAGGACAATACAGTCTACCTTTGCCTCTTGAGCAGTCAGCAATGTCTTCAATGCATATTCAGGATTACTCTTATAACCATCAAAAAAGTGTTCTGCATCATAAATGACCTCATCTACCTTAGATTTCAGATAGTTAAGAGAATCATATATCAATTCCAGGTTCTCATCTGTGGAAATCCTCAAGGCATCTTTAACATGAAGGTCCCATGTCTTTCCAAAGATGGTAACAACAGGGGTTTCCGATTCCAAAAGGGCCTTGATATTAGCGTCATCTTCTGCTTTGAGTTTTGCTCTTCTTGTACTTCCAAAAGAGGCAATCTTAGAATGGGAAAGGGATATCTTTTTTATCTCCTTGAAAAAACCGATATCTTTTGGATTAGACCCTGGCCATCCCCCTTCAATATAATGTATTCCAAGTTCATCCAGTTTTTGAGCAATTCTAAGCTTATCCTCAAGCGTAAAAGATATCTCTTCAGCCTGAGTACCATCCCTCAAAGTTGTATCGTATAACTTTACCAATCTCATTTTTACATTCCTCTTTATTATTTTAATAAACCTTTCTTGAAAAAACTCATCTCAATCTCTCAAAACCATTTTCAGTACTCCAAATCAATCAGCCTTTTGGTTTTTCTAGACCAAAGGCATCATGCAAGACCCTAACAGCCAGTTCAGTATACTTTGTATCAATAACACATGATATCTTAATCTCTGAAGTACTGATCATCATAATGTTTATATTCTCTTTTGCTAGGGACGAAAACATAGTTGTTGCTATGCCGGACTGTCCCTGCATGCCTGCTCCAATAATGGATATCTTGGTTATGTTCTCATCAATTTTAACATCTTCTGCCCCGATCTCTGGAACAAGCTCTTTCATCAGAAGAAAGGTCTTTTTTGCATCACTCTTTTGGACTGTAAAAGAAACGTCAGTCAACCCGCCCTCACTGACATTCTGAATAATCATATCGACAACAATATCAGCCTGTGAAACCTTACCAAAAATTTGAGCAGCTATCCCAGGTCTATCAGGCACCCCTGCAATGGTTATCTTTGCCTGATTCTTATTATATGCAATACCTATAACCACACTCTCTTCCATATTAACCTCATCTGTTACCAATGTACCTTCACCTCCTCCAAAGGTAGATTTGACTAAAATGGGAATCTTATATTTTTTACCAAATTCTAAACATCTTGAATGCAATACCTTCGCTCCTAAACTTGCCATTTCTAACATCTCTTCGTACGATATTTTATCTAACTTCCTGGCATGAGGAACGATATTTGGATCTGTTGTGAACACACCCTCTACATCAGTATAAATTTCACAAACTTCAGCCTTAAGGGTCGCTGCTATAGCCACGGCAGTGGTATCAGAACCACCTCTCCCTAAAGTTGTAACATTTTCATGTTCATCAATACCTTGAAATCCTGCAACCACAACTACCTTGCCTTGATTCAGAGCATCCCTTATCCTTTTTCCTGTAATATATTTTATCTTGGCTCTTGTATAGGAACTATTGGTAATAATACCGCTCTGTCGTCCTGTTAGGGATATAGCATCGCAACCCAAAGATTGAAGAGCCATTGTAAGAAGCGCAATGGTTACTCTCTCTCCTGTGGAGAGGAGCATATCAAACTCTCTTCTCTCAGGAATTTCAGAAATCTGATGAGCCATGTTGACCAATTTATCGGTCTCTCCTGCCATTGCTGAAACAACAACTATAATATCAGCACCTTCTTTTTTTCTATCAGCAACTTTCTTTGCAATCGCCTTAATCTTTTCAATGCTTCCTACTGAAGTCCCTCCATATTTTTGAATAACTAACCTCATTTTACTCCCCCAGAAAATATTTTTTTTAATCTCCCTGTATAAAATAATCCATTAATTCATAACCTCTATCAAACCTCAAAGAACCCTTTTCTATGAGGAGCTCATCATATTTTTCTCCCTTATCTGAAACCAAACTGTTTGATAGAATGGCAAATGGAACATGCCCATCAGTATGGGTTCTCAAACTTATTGGTGTTGCATGGTCTGGAACGAGGAGAATTTTGTATTCCTTAAACTGTTCTATCTCTTTTAAAATATTAGCCACGACCCTTGAATCAAAATCTTCAATAGCCCTTATCTTTAACTCTACATCACCAGCATGTCCTCCCTCATCAGGAGCTTCCACGTGAAGATAGACAAAGTCTCTTTCTTTTAACTCAGCTATTGCATACTCTGCCTTTCCCTCATAATTGGTATCTAGATAACCCGTTGCTCCAGGAACATCTACAACCTTTAATCCAGCATATATCCCTAATCCTTTAATTAAGTCTACTGCAGAGATAATTGCCCCTGTCAGATTGTATTTCTCTTTAAAACTTATCAAATGAGGAGCCTTTCCCTGCCCCCAAAACCAGAGACTATTTGCAGGATTTAACCCTTTTTTTTCCCGCTCTTTATTTTTCTGATGACTGCTCAAGATTATCTGAGAATCACTCATAAGTTTAATTAATAACTTTGCATCCTCTCCTTTAGGGAGAAAATCGATTATCTTTTTATTAAGAATATCATGTGGGGGGGTTAAATCTAAATCGGTATTTCCATTCTTCCATACCATAAGATGCCGATAACTTACGCCGCTGTAAAAAGAAATACTCTCTGTATTTAACTCCCTTACTATATCAGATATCAAAAACCTAGCATCCTCAGTACTGATATGACCTGCACTATAATCTTCCATAACAAATTCAGTACCTACAAGCCTTAAGGTCACGAGATTGCAACGAAAAGCAACATCTGCAGGTGAAAGGTCTATTCCTATACTGGCTGCCTCAAGAGGCGCTCTTCCTGAATAATATTTTTTAGGATCATATCCAAGTATCGAAAGATTTGCCACATCACTCCCTAGAGGCAAACCCTTAGGGATTGGGCATACAGAACCTGTTAAACCATTCTTTGCTATAAAGTCCATATTCGGTGTCTTTGCTACCTGCAGGGGTGTCCTCTTCCCTAATTCTGGAATAGGAAAATCTGCCATTCCATCCCCTAAAAGAACAATAAATTTCAAATCGCTCTCCTATAATCCTAATTTCTCAACAATAACATCTATCTCAGCAGGGCTTACCTCTGGTTTCTGACACACTTTGATAGCTACATCAGGGTCTTTAAGACCATGACCTGTCAGGGTACAAACTATTGTATCCCCCTTTTTGAAAAAATTCTTCTCATTATAATTGATGACCCCTGCTATGGTTGCAGCTGAAGCAGGTTCACAAAATACCCCCTCCATAGAAGAAAGCAGGTAATAGGCTTTTAAAATTTCATCATCTGAAACCATATCAATCAATCCCTTTGATTCTTGAGCTGCAGCTTCTGCCGTTTTCCAGCTCGCTGGATTACCTATTCGAATGGCAGTAGCAATCGTCTCAGGATTTTCAATAATCCTTCCTCGAACTATAGGAGCAGAACCTTCTGCCTGAAACCCTAACATCCTTGGCAAAGAATTGATAAGCCCTTTTTGGTTATATTCTTTATACCCCTTCCAGTAGGCAGTGATATTGCCTGCATTCCCTACAGGAAGAACATGATATGTAGGGGGGTTTCGGTCGAGCTGGTCGCATACCTCGAAGGCAGCTGTCTTTTGTCCTTCAATTCTATAAGGATTAATAGAGTTAACGAGGGTTACAGGGTACTGATTAGATATCTGCTTTACAATCTTTAAGGCATCATCAAAGTTACCTTCTATCTGGATTACCTTTGCTCCATGTATGATTGCTTGAGACAATTTTCCAAGAGCTATCTTTCCATGAGGAATGATAATAATGGCCTCAATACCAGCCCTTGCTGCATAGGACGCAGCAGATGCAGAGGTGTTTCCTGTAGAAGCACAAATTACAGCCTTCGAGCCCTCCTCCAAGGCTTTGGAAACTGCCATGGTCATTCCCCTATCTTTGAAAGAGGCAGTTGGATT
>DATKYB010000106.1 GCA_035528715.1 Nitrospinota bacterium
TCATCAGCTCCACCAAAACTTTTGTAGAAGTATATAACCCTAAATTTTTTATTAAATTCAATATGGAAAAAGGAAAGTATAAAAACTTACCATTATGATAGATCTGGCCAGGAACATTTAACTTCATAAAATCTTCACCTAAAAGATTTTTTATTTCTTTTGTTACTTCAGGATATTTATTATGAAAACGATGAGCTCCTGAATCAAACAGAAAGTCTCCGTGTTTTAGAGTGATAGAATTACCTCCTATATGATTACTTGCTTCATAAATTTTAAATGGCATTCCGTTCTTTTTAGCATAAAACCCCACTGCAAGACCAGAATGGCCCCCACCCAAGATCATAATATGAAATGCTTTTTTTATTTTACAGATGTCTCTATTTTTACCAAGCATATAATTATTAAATATATTTTAATATTATTACTAACATTATTTTTTGTGTTATTTGATTATTATACTATCGAATTGAAGTTTTTATATTTTGAGTTTTTAATAATTATTTATTTTTTGATAAAAAAATTTACCAGATATAGTCTAAATTAAGATGCAACTTTTTCATATTTTATATACTTAGCTTTTTTAAAGATAGCGGTATTGTAAGAATTCTAACTTTAAATAAACTAAATTAACAGTAGAAGCGGAATCAGAACGTTAAATAAATATTCTATTTTAATGAAAAAGTAGGGTTCAGTCAATATGTTTTTGCGGTTTAGTTTTTTGAGAGGGGTGTGGGGGGAGAGAAACAGATATGGTATTTAAAAAAGATAACTTAGCCTTTTGGAGATGAGAAAAATAAAAAGGGTTTGTTACAGGGATTTTAAGGAGTAAAAAAGAGCTGTTATAGGGGTTGAAAGAACCTAACTTTAAAAAGACATATAAAACCATTAGGGATTAGTAGAAATTACGGAAAGTTACGATATTTATTTTAATAAAGATTGAATGGTCAATAAAAAGAGGGCTAAAAGGTTACGATTTAGGGGTATAAAAAAGGGACTATTGGAATAAGATATTTTTATCACAAATTTATCACAATCGCTCAGAATCCGAAGACACTAATACAGCATTAAGATCTGAAAGTCATTGATATTAAATGGTGCCGGAGGCCAGACTCGAACCGGCACATTCCTCTGGCCACGGGATTTTGAGAGCAAAATTTGTAATTTTTATAAGGGCCTGATTTCAGGCTGGTTTCCCTTTTTCAATTAAAAATCAAACACTTAAATCCATTCCAATAATTTTATCCTTTTCAGTATTTTCGATACTTTTTGATATTTTTTAGCACAAATTCAACACAATACTATAAAAAACTATTGACATTTTTTTTATTTATGTTATAAAAATCATGGGTTTGATTCCTTTATGGAATCATTTCATAAAAGCAGGGTGGTAGCCAGTTCACACTGCTTTTTTATTATTTTTAATCTTTCTTTAAAATTTGTATAAATCTTAATTGAAAATTAAATTGTGATAATCTATAACTATTTCTATATCAATTACTTACATATTTTATGATTATAGCATACCTACCCTCAGAAACTTGTCAAGTTAATTTATATTATTGCTTTCGAAGATTATCTTAAAGTGAGAACATTATGAAAATGCTACTTACATCTGTTTTTGGCCCATTTGGTGTTAATGATCAATATGGTGAAAAAGAAAATAAAATGGAGTTATTCCATAATCAGGTAACGCGAGAACAAGGCATCTTTTCGTATAGATTTAACCATGCCAGTCACGGCTTGTATTTTCTCGCAGAAAATATAGACGTTCCAACTGCGGTGTTGGATTTTCCAACGCTAAGACGCTTTAAAAAGGAATTGGAAAAAGGGTATGATTATATAGGCATAAGCTTTATTATACCGACTTTTGAAAAAGCCAAAAAGATGGCGGAACTTGTTCGACAAATTTCACCCGATTCAAAAATTGTATTAGGCGGTCATGGCGTTAATATACCAAATATTGAAAATATGATCGAGCATGATTTTATCTGTCACGGGGATGGCATTAGCTTTTTGAGGGATCTTTTTAACGAAGATCAGAATAAACCCATAAAACACCCCCAATCATATAGCTCATTCAATCGTGAAGTTATGGGAGTACCCTGGGCATCAAATAGTGGTATTTTAATAACCGGGGTTGGATGTCCAAATAAATGCCGTTTTTGCGCTACGTCTCATTTTTTTGGCGGTTACATTTCATATTTAAAAACAGGGAAAGAAATTTTTGATGTTTGTTGCGAATATGAAGACAAAATTGGCATAACTAATTTTGGAGTTCTGGATGAAAACTTTCTAAAAGCCAAGGATCGTGCACTTGAACTATTAGAGATAATGGAGCGGGAAGAACGCTATTTTACATTTGCTATTTTCAGTTCAGCAGAAACTTTAATTGATATCGGAGATCCCGATATACTTGTGCGGCTAGGGGTTGATTTTATTTGGATTGGGGTTGAATCCAAAAAGGAAATATATGAAAAAAACAAAGGAGTAGAGTTTCATCACCTTTTCAAAGAACTTAAGAGAAGAGGCATTTCAATTATGACTTCTTCCATCCTTTTCCTGGAAGACCATGATAAGGAAACGATTTGGGATGATATAAAATTTGCAACGTCCTTAAATGCAGACTATCTTCAGTTTATGCAGCTGGGGCCAGTCCCGGGGACGGCACTTTATGAAAATTATAAAGAGGAAGGGAAAATCCTTGCTGATATTCCGTTTCTTGCTCAACATGGGCAAAAAAATATTTGGTTTCATCATGAACACTTCACTCCGGATGAATCAAATGAATTTCTGAAGAAGGCTTTTATTTATGACTACCAAAAGAACGGTCCATCTTTACTTCGGGCAATACAGACATCACTCCAGGGGTATGAATATTGCGTTAATCATCCAGATCCAAAAATAAAACAACGGGCTGGTAAATTTAAATCAATGCTGGAAGTGATGCGATATTTTCGTTTTAGTTCGAGAATATTTTGTCAAAATGATGCTGCAAAAAATATGCTTACTGAGATTAGAAAAAATTACGACAGACTTCTAGGCAAAAGTACCCTTAAGACATTTGTTTTATCGCTGATATTTCTTCTGTTTTCTATTAAAGAGTATTTGAAAATTACTTTTCATACAGATGTAAGACAACCAAAAACATTATATAAGAAAATAAATAAAGGCGTATTGCAATCTGCAGAACCGCTGCACCTGACCGCAATAACGTTCCGCGCCATGGCGGCAGGTGAGCTTGCTACAGGTTGCAGAAAGATAAAGTAGGAACATCATGGATATTCAGACACTAACAAAATTCTTTATGTGGTGTACAATCATAAATGGAGCCCTGTTGGTCCTCTGGACCACAATGTGTATATTAGCCCCGGATTTGGTGTACCGTACGCAAAGCAAATGGTTTCCCATTCCCCGAGAAACCTTCAACGTGGTCATTTAGTCGTTCCTCGGGTTGTTCAAAATCGTCTTTCTGGTTGACCTTGCCCCTGAAAACTGGTCCAGTCGTAATTAGAGGATTTATGCTATAATAGGGCTCAAAAGAGGGGGTGTTTTCATGAAGAAGAGGTACGCCGGGAAAAGAAAAAAATATCCTCATCTTTTTGAGGAACCCAAAGATTAATTTTGATGATCTAAAAATGGTTTCTATATTACTTACCTGACAAATCCCTTTAAATCCAAAAACTTTTTTCTAATGGTTATAGTTTTGGTTATAATCAGGAAAAAGGAAGGTTTTTGACATCACATCAAAAGTTGTAAGTTATTGAAAAGAGTTGGTGCCGGAGGCCGGACTCGAACCGGCATGGCCCGAAGGCCACGGGATTTTGAGACCCGCGCGTCTACCAATTTCGCCACTCCGGCCAAAAAGCGTGATTTTAAAATACTAAAGAAAGAGAGGCAAGTCAAGTTAAAATCTTTTTGACAACCCATGGTATATATGTTATTAATTATTTTATAATTAAATACTTAAATCCTTTTTAGGAGGGTATATGGAAGAAGAAAAAAAGAAAGAAGAGAAGAAGAAAGAAGAGAAGAAGGGGAAATGGGATTCAATCGTAGGCTCAACCAAAAAATATGTAACTCTGGCAAAGGAAGAGTTGATTCGGTCTTCCAAGATCGGAAAGATAAGACTGGATATGACAAGGATAAAAAAACAGAGGGCAAAAAAGTTTCAGGAATTAGGGGAGCGCTGCTATCAGCTGATATTAGAGGGAAAGATAGATGTCGAAGGCTCAGATTCCCTTAAGACGGAGTTAGATGAGCTTGATGCCCAGATTCAGGGGAAGGAAGCGGAGATAAAAGAGATTCAGGAGCTGAGCAAAAAGGAATCAGAGAAAGGGAAATAGAAAAGGGGGGCTGTGGCGCAGTTGGGAGCGCGCATGACTGGCAGTCATGAGGTCACGGGTTCGATCCCCGTCAGCTCCACCAGATAATTCAAGGGGTTAGCTAAATCGGTTAATCCCTTTTTTGTTGGATTTTGTTGGAGTGTATATTTTTTATATTGTTGATTCTGTTTTGATGATTCGATTAATGAAGAGATTGTTCTTTTTATGTGATAAGGGGGTTATTGATAAATTCCTCTTACCATCTTTTTCACCTCCTTTCTTTCTAAATGTTTAAGTGCCAAGTAAAGGAATAAGGGGATTTCTAAATATTCTTGATAAAGTCCATTATATTATAAACTGGCTTCACCTTATATAAAGCCTCAACATATTAACTCATAAACCATCCTAAAAAGTAATGGCATCCTCGCCCCTTTCACCTGTTCTTATTCTTACTGCATCATCTATCGAAGATATAAATATCTTGCCAGCTCCAGTGTAGCCTGTTTGAGCATAATCTACAATCGCTTTCACAACCTCCTCGGCTGAACTATCAGAAACAACAGTCTCTAACTTTATCTTGGGTAAAAAACCTGAGACATACTGTGCCCCTATCTCTATTTCTGGATGACCCTTTTGATACCCAAAGCCCTTTACCTCGCTCACGGTCACTCCCCCTATACCTATCTCAATCAGTCTATCCTTTACATCTTCCAATTTTGAGTTATTGATGATTGCTTCTATCTTTTTCATTTTTTCACCCCCCTTCCTTTTCTAATTTTTAAAAGAAAGCATTTGATTTTGTTTCTTTTTCTAAATCGAAAAAGAGAAATTTCCCATCTTTGTATTGGGCAATTTTTCTGTAGTCTGTCTCTTCTTTTATGATAAATACTGCAAGGATGTCTCTCTTAAGTTCTATCTCTTGTATATGTTCTTTTATGGCTTCTGTCACCTCTTCTGTTAAATCGAGAAAGGTCTTTTCTATAATTTTCTTTTTCAACTTTAAGTAAGATTTCTTTTTGATGATAAAAGTGATTCCAACAAGGGAATGAGGATACTCTATAGTGCATAGATCGATAAATTTTACCAGTTTATATTCGTCCGACTGTATTCCTTCCTTTTTGAATTCTATTTCTGTAATAAGTAAAATCCAATTGAGTTTTGGTATTATGGATGGGTCTAAATATTTTATTAAATCAGATTCTTTCTGTTCTGTGGCTGATAAATGTGTTGTATATAAAGAAAATATAACAAGCAGGAACAGTGTGATTTTTTTCATTTATTCACCATTGAATCCCTTCTGAGCTTAAAGTATCCTGTGCTGGCTTAAAGCCCATTCTTGCAGCTTTTTTATAGTCTTCAATAGCCTTTTTAATATTGCCAAGCTGATGATATGCAGTTCCTCTGTTATAATAAGCTGTTGCTAAGTCAGGTTCCAGTATGATCAATTTATTATAATCCTTAATCGCCTTTTCATATTTACCGATATGATGATACGCTGCACCTCGATTATTGTAAGCCATTGCTAAGTTAGGATTGAGTTCTATGGCATTATCATAATCTTTGATAGCCTGCTCCAGATTGCCGATCCTTCTGTGTGCAAGACCCCTATTATTATAAGCAGTTGCTAGTTGAGGGTCGATTTCTAAGGCTTTATTAAATTCTTTGAGAGCTTCTTGATAATTCCCAAGATTCAAATAAGCAGCTCCTCGATTGGTATATGCCATTGCGAATTTTGTGTCTAATTCTATAGCCTTTTCAGCATCTATTAAGGCCAGCTGATAATTTTCAAGGCTCAGATAAGAAGCCGCTCTATTGTTATAGGCTAATGCAAGTTTCGGGTTAAGCTTTATGGCTTTATCAAAATTCTTGATGGCCTCTTGATAATTGCCGAGTTTTCTATAGGCAGCTCCGCGATTATTAAAGACTATTGATAATTCAGGATTCAACTCTATGGCTTTGTTATAGTCCTCTATAGCTTTTTGATAATTACCAATGCCTCTATAGGCTTCCCCTCTGTTGTTATAGGCCATTACGAATTTCGGGTCGAGTTCTATCGTTTTTGTATAAGCCTTTATTGCCTCATCAAAATTCCCAGATTTATGAAATGTAGTGCCTCTTTCAAACCAGTCTTTTGCACTTAATTCCTTTTCAGTCTTATTACCTTTAAGATGAGTATATTTTTTCTTAGAAGGGAGCGAATCTGCAAATGTCGCAGAAGGAATGAATGTTAAGGAGATTAAAACAACTGCTACTAATAACCTTTTCATTTTCTTAACCTCTTTTTCATTTCTAAACACTCAAGAGCCAAGTAAAGAAAAGAAGGTATTTCTCTGACGCCTCGCTCCCATCTGCTTATCGTCGTAACATCCACGCCTAAAGCTCCTGCCAATTCTGCTTGAGGGTAGTAATTCTTCTTTCTCCATCTTTTTAGTTGGTTTGGTGTCATAAGTATAATATTGGCCATTGGCCTATAATAGTCAAGTTTTTTTAAAATAATTTTTACTGCGCAATTTAGAACACATACATTGAAAACTTATTGATTATAAGTATATTATATTAAGTGTTATAGGGTTTGTTAATTTAAGTTAATCTAAAGGTAATAGAAACCCCCTTTTTATTTTTTCGTAAGCAAAGAGAAGATGAAGTCTTAAAAACTAATAAAATAAAAGTTGACAAATATAGTCAACTATGTTAATCAAAATTTCAACATCCATGAATGGTTTCCTCTTCCCCTCCCACTTCCTTCCCAAAAAGAGGAAACCATTTTTTTTAAGAAAAAAATAAAATGACTTTATATAAATGCAAATTTAAATTTGTTATCTGGTTCGCTGCTTACTAATATTATATTTATTGAAATTTACTTCTTATAAATTTAATTAAATGAAAATAATACAAAAAATGGAAAGACGACGAGTATTGAGAACAGTTGTAAAAAATATCTATATTGATATATATTCTCAAACGGAACCAGATCGGGTAGAAGTAATAGGAAAAATCTATGATATTTCTCCGTTAGGAGCAAAATTTATTTCTCACAGACCTTTTACTATTGGTTCGAAAATTCATTTAAATATTCTATCAATAAACCATATTCCACCAATCGACATTTCTGGTAGGGTAGTTCACTGTGAACAGAAAGATAATGTTGAGTTTTACACTGCTGTAGAATTTAAAGAAGATTATAAATAGCAATTTAGTTTCTGACCTCCTTTTTCTTTTTTCGTAAGCAGAGGTGGATTATTGAGTTTTATCAATGACGGTTATCTCCCCTCCCCCACTGTGCCCTAATTGTGCACCTGACAAGAGCAAACATTAGCTAACAAGGGAGAAGAAAAGAGTCTAAACTTTTTAGAACTGGCAGTCATGAGGTCACGGGTTCGATCCCCGTCAGCTCCACCAGATAATTCAAGGGGTTAGCCAAATCGGTTAATCCCTTTTTTGTTGGCTTTTGTTGGATTGTATATTTTTTATATCGCTGATTCTGTTTTGATGATTCGATTAATGAAGAGATTGTTCTTTTTATGTGATAAGGGGGTTATTGATATTTTCCATAGACGAAAAGGGTATGAAATTATAATCCTCAAGTTCTGTTGGTTTTGTTACTTTAGGTTCTGCATATATTCCAAATCTAAAAAAGGTTTCCTGAATCTCTTTTATCGTTTTATCTTTAAAACCTCTTCTTCTCATTATTTTTTCAGGTTTGACTCTTCACCCGATAATTTATACCGATAATCAAAAGGTTGCATTCTCAAATATCTTTTCTGGGCTTCAATCAATTCTGGTTTCCCCCCCTGTATTTCCATTCTCGCAACATAGATCGCATCGACCATCGCTATGCTTTTGTTTCTATAATCAATATAAAATTCATTCATTGCATTTACAAATTGTTCCGCAGAGATTCGCCATATTCCCAATTTTTCACTATTATGATTAAAGATCTTATCCTCTAACTCGTTATAATCATCAGCTGTTTTAAGGCTCGGCTTTATATCAGGTAGACTATAATTAATGATGGCTGAGTTTGCTCCAGCAATAAAACCATTCACCCAAAGAATTCTATGAGCACCTGAGAGGTTAAACCAGTCTCTGCAATTGAGTCCGCGGGGAGATGTATTTTCTCCCCATGCAACTTTGGTCATCAATATGAGAATAATTATCACAAATGTTAACTTTTTCATTTTTTCATCCTCTCATTTTATTTAAGTTCTTGTTCTATTCTGTTAAGCAAATTTTTTAATATCTTACTTGGTTTTCTCATTCCATTCTCAAGATAAATAACATACCTTTGAGACACTCCTATAAGTTCAGCAAAAGACTTTAATGTGAGATTGTGCCCTTTTCTTAATTTTTTTATCGCTTTTGGGTTCCAATCTTTCATACCCTTCTTATGCTGAACTTTGTTCACTTTGTCAATGATCTTTTGCAGTACAACTTGGAGCAAACCATATAATAACTTTTTGATTTTTCTAATTCTTGTGATATATTTTTTAAATAACGATTAAACTTAGAATGGGAGTTTACCAATGAAAGATATAACAAGAGAAATTACGCTTGAACTGGTAAGAGTAACAGAGGCCGCAGCTCTAAAGGCCAGTCGTTGGATGGGAAAGGGTGATCCAAAAGCAGCTGACAAGGCTGCAACAGATGCAATGAGAGGAATGCTGGATTTGATTGATATAAGAGGAACGGTTGTTATTGGAGAGGGGGAAAAAGACCAGGCTCCCATGCTCTATATTGGTGAAAAGGTTGGGGGAGGAGGTAAAGACTCCCCAGAGGTCGATATTGCTGTTGATCCTTTAGATGGTACAAATTTGACTGCCAAGGGAATGCCCTATGCGATATCTGTTTTCGCGGCCGGGAACCATGGAACCATGAAGTCGTTTCCAAGTTTCTATGCGGATAAGATTGCAGTTGGACCGAGGGCTAAGGGCTGTATTGATATTAATGACACAGTGGAGAATAACCTGAAGAGGGTTGCCAAAGCCTATGAGTGTAAGGTTGTTGATTTAACAGCCATCCTACTTGATAGACCTAGGCATAATGACATCATTTCTCAAATAAGAAAGCTGGGAGCGCGAATTAAACTGATAACAGATGGAGACGTGGCTGCTGCAATTGCCACTGCCATGGAAGATTCGCCGGTCAATATCTTATTTGGGATCGGCGGAGCCCCTGAAGGCGTGGTTGCTGCTGCTGGTTTGAAGTGTCTCGGCGGAGAAATGCAGGTTAAGATGTGTGCAAGGGATGATGAGGAAAAGAGAAAGTTATTAGAACAGGGGTGTGAAGAAAAGGACTTTGAGACAGTCTATACAACTGAAGATTTAGTAAAAGGAGATAGTATTATCTTTGCTGCGACGGGTGTTACAGGTGGAGATTTCCTCCCAGGGGTTCGCTATGAGGGAAATAGGGCGATTACCCATTCAGTGGTGATGCGGGCAAAAACAAGAACAGTCAGACATATCAAGGCTTATCACCATCTCGATATCAAGACCATCCCTTCAAGGGGAGCGAGAAAAGAGGTAGAAATATAGACTCCGATCATCCCATCTTCTATCATCTATTTAAAACTCTTTTATTCTTTCAACCATCTTCTCAATCTATTTTTATAAGCCTGTGATAATTCAGCGTCTTTGATATAGAGAAGATGAAGGAATGCAGAGTTCAAAAAATAGTTGACAATTCCATTCACTAGTGATAGTTTCTGATTGGGGAAAGTTCCTGTAACATATTTATAAATTGTCATTTATAGATTTTATCTTATAAACTTTTAGGTATTTTTTTAAATGGCAAATAATGACTTCAGGGATGTTGAACATAGAAAATTTACCAGGATTCAATATCCGCTAATGGTTAAATACAGGATAATAGGGGGTGGAGATAAAGGGAGGATTTCCAGAACCATTGAAGGCCAGACTAAAGACGTCTCGCTTGGAGGGATGTGTTTACAGACCAATATATTAGAGATAAACGGGCTTCATATATATATTGACACAAATAACATCTATCAGAATCTATTGGCACTTGAAATTGACCTTCCCTTTTGTGATAAAAAGATAAAGACAGTGGGAAAAGTTGCATGGTATAATCTTTCTACGAGAAGAAGAAAATATCAATATGATGTGGGGATTACATTTTTAGAGATGAGCAATAAGGATGAAAAGAATCTGAGTAGATTTTTGAATAAATCGTCAAATACGAAAAAAAAGATTTAATTTTTTAGAAATAATATGCTACAAGCCGTTATCTTCAATTTAAACTCACTTCAATTAAAGCTTCAGGGCAAACTTAAGGATATTGGAGAGGGTGCATCTTCCCTGGATATGAATAACAGCTTCTTTAACCAGATAAAACCCTATATCGGTCAAATACTCCTTGGGGCATGCGTAGGTTTCATTGCTGGTTATACCTTCAAGAAGGTGGCTCGCTCTCTGGCGATCTTGATTATAGCCTTAAGTGCCATCCTGTTTCTATTGATAAATTATACTGATATGATAAATATAGATTTTCTTACCATAAAGCGTATCGGAATCTCTGCAAAAGATATGGCCCTTCAACATAAGGGGACAATCATTCATAAGATAAAGGACTTTTCTTTTACAAATGTCCCTTTTGTCTCCGGCTTTCTTGTAGGCTTTTATGGAGGGCTTAAAATGGCCTCCAAAAAATAATTTGATAAGAAAAAATCCTCCTAATATTATTTTCTATGAGGGGGTTGTTATGTCTGAGTCTATTATCATCGTAGATAGGTTGAGAGGCTTTTCAGAAAGAGGGACCCTCTTTATTGCGGTGATGAGACAATGATATCAGCTGTTAATAGCAGAGGCGACACAGATAGTATTGCCGCTATCCTTGGAAGTATAAGGGGGGCATATCATGGATATAAAAAGTTACCTAAAAGATGGCTTGAAGATTTAGAAGATAAGGATAGAATCATTCCTGTTGCAGAAAAGCTGTATGATTTATCAAAAAAGGAGGGGGGAAGGTGACCGTAGAGACAAAAAACTTTCATATTCATACAAAAGGGGAAACAGACATCTTGGATATCACCCCTTATGTGTCTAAAGAGATTCAAGATTCTAAGATCAGGAGCGGTATCGGTACTGTTTTTGTTTCCGGTTCCACTGCAGGAATTACATCGATAGAATATGAATCAGGCGTTGTGCAGGATTTAAAAGATGCCATTGATAGGATGGCACCGAGAAATATTTCCTATAGGCATGATGCCCGCTGGGGTGATGGAAATGGCTTTGCCCATGTAAGGGCAGCCCTACTCGGCGCCTCTTTTACCGTGCCATTTAAAGATAAAAGGATGCTTCTGGGTACATGGCAGCAGATCGTCTTGCTCGATTTTGATAATCGGCCAAGATCTCGAGAAATTTTAGTACAGGTTATTGGGGAGTGAAGGGTTCTTTTAGGAATTCATTTATCTCTCTACAGGTTTCATCAATCCTATTCCTCAGTACCAAAGTCGCATCTTTATCAAACGGGGTCCTCTCAAGGTTCATGATGATTATCTTAACCCCTCTATCAACTGCAATATGTGGAAGGTCAGCTACAGGATAGACCAGCAGGGATGAGCCGATTATGATTAAGAGGTCGCACTCTTGTAGCCCCTTCTCAGCTTTATAAAAATCTTCGTAGGGGAGAGGATCACCAAAGAGAACAATATTAGGTTTTATAGGTTTTTTGCATCTCTCACACTTAGGAGGAATTCCATCATTTTCTATCTTGAGATTTATCTCTTCTAATGTATATTCCTTGTTACATTTTATACAATGGCCTTTCCTGAGATTACCATGGATTTCTATGACTTTTTTTGATCCTGCCTTTTGATGAAGGCCATCTATATTTTGTGTGATAACACAGGATAAACAATTTCTTTGTTCAAGCCTCGCTAAAAAGTGATGAGCGAGTGTTGGCTGAGCGTTTAAGATTGAAGGAAGAATTTTTAGGCCTATCCTGTAAAAGGCTTTTGGCCTTAATTTAAAGCCCCAGGATGAGAAGGTTATCATGGGATTAACCTTATTCCAAAGGCCAGTTTCAGGGCTCCTAAAGTCTGGAATACCTGCTTCAGTACTGATCCCTGCTCCTGTTATGACCACAATCTTTCTCGAGCTACTTATAAATTCTGCAGTTTTTTTTATCATGGGTTAAAAATGAGATTAATGAGATAAAAAAATTTATTGCAAATAACATGCAATCCAGTGTTCTTTATCTACTTCTTTAAGCTCGGGGGTTTCTTCCATACATTGGTTCATTTTGAAAGAGCATCTGTTTTGGAAGGGACAACCACATTGAAAAATATCCAAATCTTTCTCATTTTCTTTTATTTTAGGTTTACTTTTTTTAATAGTAGGATCTGGACTAGGTATTGCAGCAAGGAGGGTCTGGGTATAAGGATGCAGGGGGTTTTTGTAAAGCTCTTCTTTTTCTGCAATCTCAACAATGATACCATGATACATGACAGCTATTCTATCAGAGATATGTTTCACAACACTCAGGTCGTGAGATATCATAAGATAAGAAAGATGATATTCTTCCTGCAATGCTATCAGAAGATTTATTATTTGTGCCTGTATGGAGACATCCAGAGCAGATACGGGTTCATCACAAACAATAAAATCAGGGTTTAAGGCTATGGCCCTTGCGATTCCTACCCTCTGCCTCTGACCTCCGCTGAACTCATGGGGATAACGGTTCATATGTTCTGGCATCAGTCCAACCTTATTTAATAAAGATTTTACCAGCTCCCGTTTCTCTTGACCCTTAGCAATATGATGGATTTCCAAAGGTTCTCCTACAATCCCTCCCACGGTCATTCTGGGATTCAGGGAAGAGTAGGGGTCTTGAAAGACAATCTGCATATCTCTTCTTAAAGAGCGGATTTCATTTTTGCTGAGTTCAAAAATATCTTTTCCCTTAAAGACGACTTCTCCAGAGGTCGGTTCGATTAATCTTAAAATCAATCTCCCTGTGGTTGATTTTCCGCAACCGCTCTCCCCAACGAGACCAACTGTTTCTCCCTTTTTTATATTTAGACTTATTCCATTAACAGCCTTGACCCATTGAACCGGTTTGGAAAATATTCCTCCGAGAATGGGAAAGTGTTTCTTTAAGTCTTTAGCCTCTATCAAGATATGATCCGTTTCTTTTTCCATTTGAATATTCCTTGTTTAAGAGCCAGCATCTGGCAAGATGTCTTTCTCCATTTTTCAGCAGATCCGGCTCCTGAGTTTTACATATATCCATGACATAGGGACATCGAGGATGAAATTTACATCCAGAAGGGGGTTGGAATATACTCGGAACAGCACCCTTTATCTCGTGCAGATATCTATTTTCTTTCTTGGTACTTGATTCAATTTTGGGTATTGATTTAAGAAGTTCTTGAGTATAAGGATGTTGGGGATTAAGAAAGAGCTCTTTTGTTTCTGCTTCCTCGGCGACACGTCCTGCATAGATAACAATCACTCTCTGAGCAGTCTCTGCAATGATTCCAAGATCGTGGGTTATCAGAATAACTGCTGTTCCAAAGTCCTTTTTTAGATTCAGAAGGAGTTCAAGGATCTGGGCTTGAATGGTTACATCAAGGGCTGTTGTTGGTTCATCAGCTATTAATATCTTTGGGTGACAGGCAAGGGCGATGGCAATCATGACCCTTTGTCTCATACCTCCACTGAGCTGGTGAGGATATTCATTTACCCTTCTTTCTGCCTCGGGAATGCCGACAAGTTTTAACATATCAATAGATTTGTCCACAGCATCCCTTTTTTTCAGACCCTGATGAAGAGTTAAAACCTCTGATATCTGGTTTCCTATGGTAAAGACGGGATTGAGTGATGTCAAGGGGTCTTGAAATATCATTGAAATCTTATTACCCCTGATTTCTCTTACCTCGGAATCAGAGAGTTTAAGGATATCCCTTCCTTCAAAAAGGATTTCACCTTCAACGATCTTGGCAGGGGGATCAGGAATCAGTTTCAAGATAGATAAGGCAGTAACCGTTTTCCCACAACCTGATTCTCCAACGATCCCCAGTGTCTCTCCCTTTTTAAGAGAGAGGCTAATTCCGTCCACTGCCTTACCGAGTCCCTCGGAAGTATAGAAATAGGTTTTTAGATTTTTAATGTTTAATAAAGAATCATTCATAGGACTCGATTTTATCTTTATGGATTATTTCAAGAAAAGTTTCTTTAGAGATTTCAGATAATATCTTTACTGCTCCAGAATAGAAATATGGAGAGACGTCAAATTCGACTGTGGCCTCTTTAGGGTCTATGGTCCTCATGACCATCATTCCTTCATAGGCTTCGATGATGCTATTGATATACATGATATCTTTTTTTTTAACCCGGGCAATAATTTTGATTGTCTTTTTATGCTTCACATCCTGTCTCTATGCTTATCCTTTTTCTAAGAAGATCATGTTTTTCCAAAGGATGAGCAACACTGATAATAATCTTTTCATTGGGCTGGCCGAATTCCTTTTTTATTCCATCTTCTGAAAGAATGGTATCTATTTTCGCTGAAAATGTCTTCATATTTCTTCCTATAATTTCAACTTCTTCTTCAAGAAATAATTTATTTTTGACCTCAATCTTTACCGTATCCTTACCTAACACTTCAATGACTTTACCTACATATTGGTAATTTTGGAAGGAGAGGAGTTCTTGACTCTCTTTTTTTACTTGCGAATCGTCGATATAAAACCCTGTGGTAAAACCTCTGTGAGTTGTTTTCTTTAATTCATCGCGCCACTGGGGATTACGCCTATATGTTCTTGGATCTTTTATATAGTTATTGATAGCTTCTCTATATATCCTGATTACTGTTGCAAGATAATAGATACTCTTCATACGTCCTTCAATCTTAAAGGTAGTAATACCAACGTCAACCATCTCAGGAATATAATCAATCATACAGAGGTCTTTTGAATTAAAGATATAGGTTCCTCTCTCATCCTCATCAACCATAAAGTACTGTCCTGGTCTTTTGCTCTCAACCAAATGGTATTCCCAACGACAGGGTTGAGCACAGTCTCCTCTATTGGAGTCCCTGCCTGTCATGTAACTACTTAAAAGACACCTTCCTGCATATGAGATACACATCGAGCCATGAACAAGGATTTCCATTTCTGAATGGGTTTTTTCTTTTATCTCTTTTATTTCTTTCAAAGAGCATTCCCTTGCCAGATTGATCCTTGATATCCCCTGTTTCTCCCAGAATTTTGCGCTGGCCCAGTTTGTGGTATTTGCCTGGGTACTGAGGTGGAGAGGAAGCTTGGGCACACACTCTTTTGCAACACGAATTATTCCTGGATCAGAGACAATGATGGCATCCGCACCTATTTCATCGAGTTCAGATAAATATTCAGAGATATGAAGAAGGTCTTCATTACGCGAAAAGATATTAACAGTAACATAGACCTTTACCTGTTTTTTGTGGGCGTATTCAATAGCCCTCTTCATCTCTTTTAGTGAAAAATTTCCAGCCCTTTTTCTCAGATTGAAAGATGTTCCCCCGAGATAAACAGCATCAGCACCATAGTGAATAGCAACTTCAAGTTTTTCCAAATTTCCTGCTGGAGCCAAAAGCTCAATACTATTCAAAGCTTTTCCCCTCTTTAAGCGTAAAATTAAAAAAATTATAAAGCCATCCATAAAGGAGGTCAAGGAATTATGTAATTTTAAGAGGGTCAGGAATAAAATCTGCATTTGATAAAAAGCTTGACTGTAAGGAATATCTGTGTTAGAAGAACTTTAATTGAGAGAGCAGGGTTTTTGTAATTTTTTAGAGGAGAAAAAGTATGTTTCAGATAAAGAAGTTAGGGATTATATATTTTTTTAGCATACTTTCGCTTATTTTGTTTTTTGGCTGTCAGTCTTACGCTCCTGCGCCTTCCCCCATGCAGACATCTTTAGAAACGGGAAAGTTCAAGGATATTCCTATCCCAGCAAAATTTAAAATCGATAGCGAGAAATCCTTTGTATTTGAAAACCCTGCCATTAAGGCCGGTGTATTGGTATATACCGGTAGTGGAAAGTCAGCGGAAATTGCAAACTTTTACAAAGAAAATATGCCTCAGAATGGATGGAAGCTTGTGAGTAGTTTTGAGTTAAAAGAAGCTGTTCTCAATTATCAAAAGGAAGGTTGGAGTTGTGTAATCAATATAAAGCAGGAGTTTGAAACAAAAATCATCATAAATGTAGGCCCTACCGAGACCCATCCTGAAATAAAAAAGACCACAGAAGAGGGCTTTAAAGAATTCAAGTAACACCTTCTTCGAAGATTAACATTCCTTGATTTCTGTCCTTGCTTTCTTGATATAATTAAAGAAATCCCCTTTTACTCATCATTCTTTAAAGGGCTGTGGATGAGAACAAGTAAAAGAATCATTTTGGATACAGACCCTGGAATTGATGATGCCTTAGCAATCATATTATCCCTAAGATCTAAAGAATTAAAGGTAGAAGCAATAACTACCGTAAGCGGTAATGTCCCTGTTAGTCTCGGCACGAGAAATGTTCGAAGAATTCTGAGATTAATGGGCTTAATGGACTTACCGATGATAGCTGAAGGTTCTTCACTTCCAATAAAAGAGCCTCCCTTTTGGACTTATGAAATCCACGGAAAGAATGGTCTAGGAGATTTGGACTGTTTTTTTAATGACGATTCAGAACTGGATGAGGATTGGATTGTCTCTAGAAAAGCCATAGATTTGATTTTCGAAATGATTGAAAAATATCCCAACGAAATAATCATAGTAACCCTAGGTCCATTAACAAATATCGCCTGTGCCATTGAAAAAGATAAGGATAAAATGGATAAAGTTCAAGGGATTATTATGATGGGCGGCGCTGTTGATGTGAAAGGAAATATAACCCCTGATGCAGAATTCAATATCTTCTTTGACCCCCATGCAGCAAAGATTGTATTTGATTCTGGAATCCCCATCATAATGGTGGGATTAAACGTAACGAGAAAGTGTATCTTGAGAAAGGAAGAGCTGGTTAGAATTACAGAGGGAAAAAGAGAAAAGTTAGAAGAGTTTATTTTAGGTGCAACAGACAGATACATGGAAATCCATCTTAAAAAAACAGGCAGAGATTACTGTTGTCTTCATGACCCTTTGGCTGTTGGGGTAGCTATAGACCCTACCCTCGTAAAGATGCATAAGATGGATATAGATGTGTGTATTGATAAGAAGAGAGGTAAGACTTTTTGTAAAAAGAAAGATTTTCAATCTAAAATTCAAGTTTGTACAGATGTAGATAGTAAAAGATTTTTAAGACTTTTTTATGAAAGGGTCTTTGTATCATAATGGCTGGGTTAATTGTTGTAGGCAGCTCCAATACTGACCTTGTAATAAGGGTTGAAAGGCTCCCTAAAGAAGGAGAGACGATTCTTGGGGAAGAGTTAAAGACTTTTTATGGTGGTAAAGGGGCAAATCAGGCTGTGGCAGCAAGAAAGGGAGGGGCTGATGTTTTGTTCGTAACGAAACTGGGAAAAGATTCATATGGAGAGAGTTATAAAAAAAATTTGATTCGTCTCGGTATAAGTCCTTCAGGGATAATGTTTGATGATAAGGCACCTTCAGGCATAGCCTTAATTGCTATCGATAAACAGGGAAAAAACCAGATTGTTGTTTCCCCAGGAGCTAATAGCAGATTACTGCCTAAGGATATCGATAATATTCAGGATAATTTTTACTCACGAAGGGTTTTGCTTCTTCAATTAGAAATTCCTCAAGAAACGGTGGAACACTCTTTAAAGATTGCAAAATCGCTATCAGTGAAGACGATTTTAAATCCCGCGCCAGCAAGAAGTCTCTCTGAGGAACTTATGAAAAATGTTGATATCATAACCCCCAATGAGTCAGAACTGGAAGTATTGACAGGATCTGATGTAAAAGATTTGAAAAGGGCTAAAGAGGCGGGAAGGAGTTTATTAAAGAAAGGGGTATCAAATATAATCATTACCCTAGGGGAGAGGGGCGCACTCTTAGTCAACAAGGATGTCATAAGACACTTTCCAGCCTGCAAGGTTAAGGCGGTTGACTCGACAGCAGCAGGAGATGCCTTCAGTGGTGTTTTAGCTGCATCACTTAGTGAAGGATTTAGCCTGGAAGATGCTATCAAGTATGCGAATGCTGCCGGTGCATTATCAACAACAAAGTATGGTGCCCAGCCCTCTTTACCTTGTAAGAAAGAAATAGAAAGTTTTTTAAAAAAATGACTTTTAGAAAATTATAAAGGGCAGGATTAAAAATCCTGCCCTTTATAAAGTATGAGGAAGTTAAGGAAGGGTGTTTAAATATTCTTCATTGTGACACTTTATCTATTCCCATGCATACACTGGTTTCATAATCGGTTCATAATCTGAAGGAAGTGGAAGAGGAAAAGTAATCGCTTCATAAAGCCCTACCCCTGATCTTACGAGTCCATAACCGGCCCCTTTAACCAAACCCGTACAGTATCCCCATCTGTTCACTTTGCTATCCTTGGAAATGTTTACTGGAATTTCTACTGGACCTGTAAAGAAATTCCCTGTTCCTCTTACAAACTTGTCTCCCATTTTATCCGGAAGGCTTTTTTCTGTAGCACTCAGAACATAACTGCTGGATAGCATACTAAGAGCAAAAGCTATAAAGAAAATGAATAAGATTTTCCAAGGTTTTTTCATGACTTCTTAGCTCTCCGTTTGAAGGGTTTAACTTCATCATCCTTCTTAATTCTAGTTCATGGCTATCTCTTGCTTTACCTTTTATTTCCTCCTTTCTTAATATTTTTAAATATAGCCTGAGAATGAATAATTTTATATTTCCTTATCACTTTGCTTCATATCTTTTTTAGAGAAAGCGACCTTATTTAACATTTCATTGAGTATTTCATTTTCAGCCTCTTCTTTCAATTTCTCCTTTAGCTGAGTTAATTTTTCATAACCTTTTTTATTATCATATATCTTTTCCTGTTCATAATGGATGAGAGCGAGATAGTACTCAAGCTCCATTTTAGCGCCTGGTTCCTTACATTCCCTGTTCTCTGTTTGTTCAAGAAGTCTGGTAAAGATTTCAGTGGCCTCATTCCATCTCTTTAACTCAACAAGGATAATCCCCTTGGTTCTTATGGTATAGATATTTTCAGGATACTCCTTCAATATCTCATCGGTTAAATTCAATGCTCTCTCATATAGCTGCTCATTACGATAGATCGTAACCAGTGCTCCCTTTGCCTCAATCCTGGAGTAATTCCCTTGGGCTATTGCCAGCTGTATTTCATTAATCCCCTTTTGACGCTCATCATCAAAAAAGGGCAGAAACCAGAGCACCTGAGATTTCACACTCCTCCAGTATTTATAAACCCCTAATCCATAATAGGCATCATAAAGCTCTGGATTTAAACTTAATGCCTTCTCTAAGCAATTGACTCCCCTTTCAGCATCTACAAATGCTCCAAACCATTTACCCTTTTCACTCTTGTGGATAGCCCTATATCCATATGCTCCACCAAGGTAAAAATAGGCCAGGTCATTCTCTTTATCCTTCTTAACCAGCTTCTCTCCCTTTTTAATGGCCTCATTTATATAAAAATCAAATTTATCATTAAAGACTGTGGTTCTGTAATCCTGCATAAGGGCTTTATAAAGGGCAGCCGTATAAAAATAGCCTATGGGGTTTTCTCTATCTAAATCTATAATATTTTGAAAAGCCCGCAGTGCTTCGTCTATTTCCTCCTTATTGACCTTATCAATACCTGTTTGAATGAGCGTGTCCAATTGGTTGTCTATTTCTTCTTGAGCATAAAGAAAGGACGGAGCGAGAAGCCCTATGCATATGAAAAATATGATTGAAATTCTTAGTATATTAAAACATCTTGATATTTTCATTTTTGTCCCTCTTTTCTTATCTTTTATCTCTTTTATCGGCTATACAAATGCCATATCCATACCATGAAGCAAAAAAAACTTTTTTTATTAATAACCTACTTTATTACAATAACTTAGAATGAATATTTGATTTTTGAAAAAAGAAATGCTTAAGACTTTCTGAGTTAAAAAAAAACACCCATGAGATAAAACGATTTTATTAAATG
>DATKYB010000107.1 GCA_035528715.1 Nitrospinota bacterium
CTTCTTGAAATCACCCCCTTCTAAAATTCTCAGGAGCTTTATCTGGAGAGCAGGGGTGATTTCTGCTATTTCATCGAGAAGGATCGTGCCACCATGGGCCTCTTCAAACACTCCCTTGGTTGTTGATATGGCTCCTGTAAAAGAACCTTTCTCATGACCGAAGAGCTCACTCTCAAGAAGACTTTCTGGAAGCGCTCCACAGTTTATGGGTAGAAAGGGTTTTCCCTGTCTCTGGCTGTTATAGTGGATGGCCCTTGCGATTAGCTCCTTTCCTGTGCCGCTCTCTCCCTGGATGAGTACGGTGCAGTCGGTCTTTGATACCTTGTCTACCAGCTCATAGATCTTTTTCATCTCTTTGCTTTTTCCAATGATACCGAAAAATTCCATTTTCTCATATCCCAAAATAGTTTTATCTTTCAATATCTTATCGGATTTTTTTTGAGTTACTTTAATGAAATATCAAGTTAACCATTGAAAATATTTGGATTATGTATAAAATTTAATAGTTAGTTTTAGGAGGAGAAATGGTTTCTCATTGGAAAAACTTAAAAATTCTGGTCTGCTCACCTTGAATAATGAATAAAGCATGATTAAAGGGAGGTTGAATGTCAATCAATATTGAACTTTTAGTATTTGATCTGGACGGCACCTTAATCGATTCAAAACAGGACATCGCCAACTCTGTGAATTTCACTCTTGATAAAATGGAAAGGAAGAAGATTAAGGACGAGACCATATTTGGCTTTATTGGGGATGGCTTAAGAGAGCTATTAGCAAGGTCTTTTGGAACTCATGAGGATAAGATTCTGGATATGGTTATTCCAATATTCAGAGCTCACTACAGGGAACATCTTCTGGATAATACACGATTATATCCTGGGGTAAGGGATGTTCTTGAATATTTTAAATTAAAAAAGATATCTCTCATAACAAATAAGCCAGAAGCTTTCAGCAAAACCATTTTAGAGAGATTAAATATCTCTTCTTATTTTAATCTGGTCTTGGGAAGCGATAGTGTCGAGAATAAAAAACCCCATCCTGAGCCTCTCTTAAAGGCCCTTGATGTCTTGGGGGTATCAAAGGAGAGGTGTTTAATGGTCGGGGATAGCAAAATGGATATTGATATGGGAAAAGAGGCGGGTACGTTGACCTGCGGTGTTACCTATGGGCTTAGAGGAAGAGAGGAGTTAACCTTAGCAGGTGCAGATTATATCATCGATGGTATTTTGGAGCTGAAAGGGTTAGTTATTTAAGAAATGTGAGTGTTTTAAAGTTTAGCTACTGTTTCTTTATTGAGCCTTTTTAAAAATTTAAAAAGGAGCTTTAAAGCGCTATTATAATCTTCAGTATTCATCATCCCTATATGAGAGTGGGTATATCTCACAGGAATACCGAAGACAATTGTCGGCACTCCTATGCCAGATATATGGATAGCACCAGCATCTGTTCCCCCACCTGTCCTTACAGCCAGCTGATATTTTATCCGGTTTTTTTCTGCCGTTTCAATAACAAGCTCTTTTAGCTTAACGTTTCCAATCATCGTAGGATCAAAACATCGGATTTGTACACCACCTCCCAAAGCTCCCTGAGGTTTATCCTTGGTGATGCCTGGAAAATCATCAGCAGGCGGTGCCTCCAGTACAATAGCCATATCAGGCTTCACATATTCAGCGACAGTTTTGGCACCTCGAAGCCCAACCTCTTCCTGGACTGTTCCAGCACCAAAGAGGGTATTGGGATGGCTTTCTTTTTCCATTCGATGAAAGAGGTTGATGATGAGGGCACATCCAATTCTATTATCGAAGGCCTTTCCCATAAAAAGATGGGGATTTTTCATCTTGCTAAAATATGGTGAAGGAGTAGCAAAAGAGCCTATTTCAATCCCAAACAGCTCTTTAACCTGTTTATCACTTTTTGCTCCGATATCAATGAGCATATCTTCGATTTCCATTTTTTTGTTTTCTTCCTTTTTCTTTAAGAAATGGGGTGGAGTCGAACCGATAATACCCTCTACATATCCTTTTTTTCCCTTAATGATTATCCTTTGGCCTGGCAGGGTTTGGGATACCCATCCTCCAATAGGATAAAATCTCAAAAATCCCTTTTTGGTTATGTTTTGGATGATAAACCCTACCTCATCCATATGGGCTGCTAGCATGATCCTGGGTTCAGTATTTGATCCCTTTTTTTCAAATATTATACTTCCGAGCCTATCCTTTTTTACTTTAGTCTTGTTTTTTAACTCCCCTGTCATGATTTCTGATATCTCGTATTCGTATCCTGATGGGCCAAAGGCCAATGAGAGTCTCTCGAGTAGTTTTATTGATTCCATTTCAATTCCTCCTATGTTAAATGAGAAACTAACAAATTTGTGAATCAATATCAAGTTACTTTAAATATTATTGATAAATTTTAATGGGGTGTGATAGATTAACAATAATAAGGCGTTTAGAAAG
>DATKYB010000108.1 GCA_035528715.1 Nitrospinota bacterium
GAAGAGCAGGGAGCTTTTGGGATTAACCCAGGAGGGAATCAACAGGATTGCCAAGATCGTCAAACAGCTCTTAGCCTTTCATCGTCCTGAAACAGAGGCAAGGAGTTTAGAGGATATCAACAGTATTGTAAAGAAGACCCTTTCCTTAACAAAGAACCAGCTTTCTCTGAGTAATGTAAAGGTAATAGAAGAGTTTTCCTCTGACCTGCCGAAGGTGATGGTTTCTTCCCAGCAGATGCACCAGGTTTTATTAAATCTCATCTTAAATGCTCAGGATGCGATGCCAGAGGGTGGTGAAATAAGGATTCAGACAGGGGAGGATAATGGGGTGGTTCATATTGATATCAGTGATACAGGTTTAGGTATCCCTGAGGAGATAAGGGATAAGATCTTTGAGCCCTTTTTTAGCACGAAGAAGAGGGAGAAGGGGACAGGATTGGGTCTTTCTATTTCCTATGGGATTATCAAGGCTCATAATGGAGATATTTTGGTTAAGAGCAAAGAAAAGGAAGGAACAACCTTTACCATAAAACTGCCTGTAGAAAATCATTAAGATATTATGATAGATTAATCCATTATTTGTCAGGGTTGATTCTTCAATTTGAAGAGAGAATAATTGTCAGTATTCCTTAATAAAAAAATGTAAATCCAACCTTAATTCTTATTTTTTTAATACTTTAAAAGTTATAAAAAAAAGAAAAATATTTTATTCTTAATGAAATTTATTGTCAAGGATTTTCCCGACCAAATGACTCAAGATCAGGAGAGAAAAAAGGCCTTCTTACAATAATATAGTAATAGAGAAGGATAGAATTTTTAAATTTCAGCCTCTTCAGGACAGATAATGGTCGATATATATTTCTCTGTCATACATGTTGGGGTCTTTGCTTTTTTGATACACTCATAACATTTTTTGGGATTAAAAAGCGGGGTACTTATGTATTTTTCTCCTCCATCTGGGAACAGGGTGACAACAACACCCCTGTCCATGCCTTTTATCATTTCTAATACACCATACATGCTGGCGCCAGAGCTTATCCCACAAAAAATACCTTCTTTGATCGTCAATAACCTTGCTGTCTCAAAGGCGTCTTCGTCTGAAACATAAATCCTCTCATCTAAGCGGGAGGGGTCAAATATCTCTGGGACGTACTGATGCGTCAGATTTTTAAGGCCTTGGATCTTAGAGTTGGGATAGGGTTCTACGCCAATGATTTTGATATCGGGATTATACTCCTTAAGGCGTCTTGAAACGCCCATTAAGGTGCCTGTGGTCCCGAGTCCAGCAACAAACATCGTTATCTTGCCATCTGTATCTCTCCATATCTCTTCACTGGTCGTCTCATAATGCGCCAATGCATTATACTTGTTTTCGAATTGACACGGCATAAAATACTTCGGGTCTTTTGCAATCTCATTTGCCAGGTCTATCGCGCCATCCATCCCTTTTGTTCCATTGCTTAAAATGATCATTGCTCCATATGCAGTAAGAATCTTTCTCCGCTCTATACTCATTGTTTCAGGCATGACCAGTTCTAACCGATAGCCCTTGACTGCACAGACCATGGCCAGGCCAATACCGGTGTTTCCGCTGGTCGGTTCAATAACGATCTTGTCCTTTGTCAATGTGCCGTCCTTTTCTGCATACTCTATCATATATTTGGCAATTCTATCCTTTACCGAGCCGGTAGGGTTATATCTCTCTAGCTTGGCAAAAATTTCTATATCCTTATTTTTACAAAAATGGTTAATTTTTACCAAAGGAGTATTTCCTACCAGATCGATGATGTCTCTATAAGTCCCCAACATGTCTTTGCCTCCTCGTGAAAACTTACAAATCTATTGTCGTATAATAGTAACATTTAATAAGAACATGATAAATATAAATTTATTGTTAAAGAGTATCAAGAGTTATTTTGAATTAAGTATAAAGAAATACATAAACTTACCGAAAAGATAGATATATATCAATAAAAATCGCCTTGACTTGATAAATGTAATGACAACGATAAAGTCAAGAAGAGGCGAATATAAAAGAGACCACTATGGAAAAAGAAAAAATACGCTCTCTTATAGAAAAGGTTGAAGATCTACCTACGTTGCCCTCCATTGCAACACAGGTTATGAGTATCATAGAAGATGAAAGAAGCAGTTCTTCTGACCTAGCAAAGGTTATCAAAAATGACCTCCCCCTTACTGGAAAGCTATTAAAGATTGCCAATTCTGCCTTCTATGGCCGAAGGAGTCAAATATCCACATTGGTCGATGCCATCAATCTTATTGGATATAATTCGGTAAGCAATGTTGTCATGAGTATCAGTGTGATCGATCTTTTTGAAAAGAGAAAGGCAAGTGGTTCTTTAAACAAAGAGGATTTTTGGAGACATTCTATAGCCTGTGGGATATGTTCAAGGGCCTTGGCAAAAAAGGTAAGATATAAGTTACCCGAGGAGGCTTTTACTGCTGGCATTATCCACGATATTGGACAGCTTATTATTGAGCAGTATTTCTCTGAGCAATTTAAGGAAATAGTGAATAAGGTTGTGACAGAAGAAATTTCCTTTTTAAAAGGAGAGATGGATATCTTAGGTGTCGATCATTCTATAATAGGAAAGTGGTTGTTAGACAAATGGAATTTACCAAAAGGTTTAAAGGACGCTGTTTGGTTTCATCATCAACCCCTCAAAAGCTTTGACAAAGAAGATTCTAAAAATCTTTTATCGAAAATTGTTAATGCGGCGAATATCATATGTGAGAATCAGATGTTAAGCACATCCACATACGATAATGTTCCCTTTCTTAAAAACGAAATCTGGGAATCATTTGGGCTTAAAGAAGAAAATATTGTTGAAATAGCAGAGGATCTAAGATCGGATGTCAATCAAACTATAGAAGAGCTAGGCTTAAAGATTACGAAACCGGAATCGTATTTTAGTGTCTTACAAAAGGTCAATAAAAGGCTTGGCAAGATAAATATCTCATTAAATGAGAGCAATATAAAGCTGAATCATACCAATAAACAGCTCTCTTTTATCTATAGCTTCAGCAATAAATTGCAAAAAGCATTGGGGATTGATGAAATCTTAAAAACCACAGTAGAAGATATCTGTCTTGGATTAAAATTTTCGAGGAGCTTCTGTTATTTATTGAATGACAAGGGGAAGTTAATCGAAGGCATCATAGGAGAGGTTATGGATAGGGATGCAAAGCTCTCAGATAAAGAAGAAAAGGATGATAGGGGGGAGTTAATCTTTTTGGATTACAGACATGAATTTACAAAATTTAAGGATCGACTCAAGGATTTTCAAACGCCAAAAATCATTGCTATCCCCATTACTGTTAATGGAAAAAAAATAGGAGGAATTGCTGTTGATCGGGGTCCGAATGAATATTTAGAGAATGATAAAGAATTATTTACTCTTAAGACCTTGTCTAATTCTATTGGTCAGGTCCTAAGAAGGGCCCAGATGTATACAGAGCTCAACAAACAGGCAGAAGAGGTTGTTTTAACACAGAGAAGATATCACGAAGCTCAATCAGAGAAGTTAGAGGCCTTGGGGAGGCTCGCAGCAAATGTGGCACACCAGATTAATGATCCTCTGCAGGCGATCAATAGTTTTGTCTCAAGCACAATAGATAGCCTGGGGGAGGATAATGAAAACACAAAGAAGCTCAAATTGGCAAAGGATGGTGTAGCAATCATTGCAAATAAGATATCTCAATTTCTCGATTTATACAAACAAGAGATAGCGATGAAAGAAGATGTTGATGTGAATTCACTCATAGAAAGGGCTGTTGTATTTTTAAATCAAAGATTGTCTCAAAATAAAATTTCTATTGAAAAAGATTTATCCGAAAAATTAACGAATATAAAGGGGTCCCCAGAGCATCTGTATCAGGCATTTAGTGAATTCATTATGTTTGCAACAGAATCAATGCAAGAGGGTGGGACCATTAAGATATCTACAAAAAGAGAAGAACGTTATGTAGCGATTCGGTTACAAGATAATGGGTCTGGGATACCTGAGGAGGATATTTCGCATGTATTTGAGCCCTTTCATTTAATAAAGATAAGGCATAAAGACAAGAGAGGAAAAGAATCCAATCTTTCAGCTGCATACTTAACGATAAAGGCTCATAAGGGAGAGGTTAAGGTTAAAAGCGCTGAGGGCAAGGGAACAATTTATAAGATTTTTCTTCCTATATATATATAGTATCTTTTTACTTAAGCAAATTCCTATTTGGAATTTTCTCATTTCCAACAAAAAAACATCCCCGTTTTTCTTTCCCATAAATCCTGCCAAAAATTCTTGACAGGTTAAATTCTAAAAGCTATTATTATTTATAAAATAAGCTTTTCTTAGAAAAAGCCAAACCACCTGCAAGGGTGGGACGGAAAGCCACGGTTCTTTGATAGAGAAAGCCGGGTTACCTAAGAGAATTTTAGGTTGCCCGGTTTTTTATTTAAAATGGAAAAATTAGAGCGTTATAATAAAAAGAACATCATTAAATCTTTTGAGGTTAAAGCCTATATAAGGCATGAAGAGGTTGAGGAAGAGGAATCAACATATAGGGTTAGGGGCTATAGCTCTCCAAATTTTATACTGGAATTTTCAGAACCTGCCTTGGCTCTTCAGGAGATAAGGGATATTATGAATAGTTCCCCAAAAGCTCGACCAGAAAAGATCTTTGCGTTAAAGAAAAAGATAGAAGAAGGGACATACGCCCCTCCCAGTTTAAGAATCGCGGGTAAAATCCTAAAAAATTCAGTCCATCGTCTTTAAGTTCATATCTTTTTTCAGATTTTTGCAGATATATCCAAAAAGAGATTTTTCCATCTTGCTTAAGAGGGGCTTTTATTAAAAAAGACTTGAAATATTTGAAAATATATATTAATAACTATTAGAAAATTACAAGCTTTTTATTGATAGAAAGAGGATATTATGAAGACGATTAAACTTGGCGTTCCAAAAGGAAGTCTCAATTATCCCGGTAGAGGGAATACAGAAGGTCTCTTTATCGACGCAGGATACGATATTAAGGGATATTCTCCAACCAAGGAGCAGGACTCTTCTTTGGTCATTGCCAATGACCTGGAAATCAGTCTTTTTTTGACAAGACCCCAGAGTGCGCCCAATGAGCTTTCAAGAGGCCTTTTGGATATAGCCATTATTGGGGGTGATTGGGTAATGGAAGAATCGGTCAATGGGGAGCCCTTGGAAAAATTGTGTGACCTGGAATACGGCAAGGCAAGATTGGTTACAGCTATACCCAAGGTAACCCCTGCAGAAACACTATCAGAATTCTTTTTAATAAAATCAAAAGAGAAGAAAGAGATCATTTGCTATACAGAATATATCAATCTCACAAAATCTCACTTTATGAAAAATGATGAATACAAGAAGTTATATGGAAATAAGGTGCCTCTTATTCAGATTCGAGGGATAAAGGGTGGAGAGAATAAGTCTGTTCAAATCATCAATTCAGATGGAGTTACTGAAGGATATATTGCAAAGGGAGCTGATATTGTTGTTGACAATACCCAGACAGGGTCTACCTTAAAAAAATATGGCCTCAAAGAACTAGGCGAGATCCTCATCTCAAGCGCCGGCCTTTATGGTGGGAAGAACCTTAAAGAAGACCCTTGGAAAAAAGATAAGGCCCTTGATATCAGAGACCAGCTTATGGGTGCGGTGATAGCCAGAAAATATAATGATGTGAAGTTTAATATCCATAAAAAAGATTTTGATAAGCTGATGAAATACTTAAAAGAGAATAAGCTCTACTCTCAGGCCCCCACTGTTACTGAGGCAGGGGATTGGTATGCGGTTAATATCGTTGTGCTCAAAGAGACATGGCCAAAAATAAGCAGGGAGCTGAAAAGGGATTATAAGGCGAGTGCCATTGTAAGGAGTAATTTGCGTCAATTCATCCTTTAAATAGAATTTTCATCATCATTATCAAGAAAATCTTTGAATCCATCCTTTGTCTTGATCAATAGCCTCATTGGCAAAACTTATCCTTAAAAGCATATCTCTTTCCCAAAACTATTAAAAAAATTTTGTCTGCGTGTATTGACAGAATTTTTCAATGGTTATATATTGGTTATGAACATATGTTCATAACCAATCATATTTATATCGAGAAAGTTTTAATGCCAAGACCAGTTAAAACACGATTTATTAGAGATATCCCGCGGGTCAGTCATTTCAAGCCGAGAGGAAAACCGATGAGATTCCTTGAAGAGATTATCCTCACCCTGGATGAATATGAAGCCCTGAGACTGGCTGATCTTGAAGGGAAAAACCACAATGAAGCTTCAAAGTTTATGGGAATATCCAGGCCGACTTTCACGAGGTTGATTGAAAGGGCAAGACGCAAATTAGCAGATGGCATTATTAATGGGAAATTAATAACTATAGAAGGGGGGAATTATAAAATGGCTTCAATGAGAAGATTTAGATGTTATACTTGCAACCATGTGTGGGAATTACCTCATGGCACGGGCAGACCATCTTCCTGCCCCAGTTGCGGGAGCAATGCCATTCATAGGGCAGAGGAAGACAGGGGACATTCAAGAGGAGGAGGCACGGGAAGAGGACCAGGGGGTTCGGATAGTCGAAGATAAAAAGCCTTTCATTTAAATTGAAACAGAAAAAAATCCATAAAAAAGAGGTAAGATGAAAGAGAGTGGTGATATCGCCTTTGATGAGAAGCAGGCCAAGCAGTATGATAAATGGTTTGAAACCGATGAAGGAAAATATACGGACAAAAGAGAAAAGGATCTCCTTATCAAATTATTAAAGCCTGAAGCCGGGCAGACTCTTCTTGATGTTGGCTGCGGCACGGGAAATTATTTCATGTTTTTCGAAGACCTCGGTTATAAAGTTTCCGGGTTTGACCCCTCTATGCCCATGATGAAATATATAGAGGGGAAGATGAAAAAAAAGCCACCGCTTTTTTTAGCATTGAGCGAGGAGCTCCCCTTCAAGGACAACTCCTTTGATGTTGTGGCCCTGATCACCTCCTTTGAGTTTGTAAAGGATGGCAAAAAGGGGCTAGAAGAGGCCTTCAGGGTAGCAAGGAAAAAGGTTGTGCTCGGAGTTCTCAATAAGATATCCTATCTCAATATCAAGAGAAGGCTCCTTGCGCCTATTAAAAAAAGCGTTTTTTTAAAGATAAGGTTTTACTCTATCTTTGAACTCAACCGACTGATAAGAGAGGTCTCAAAAGGAGAGATAAAGTGGGGATCGGTTCTCACTTTGCCCTTAAGCTGGCATAAGGTTCTGGGCTCTCTGGATGGGGCTTTATCCTTTTGGAAAAATCCCTTTGGAGCCTTCTTGGGAATCGTTGTTGAGATTCCAGAAAAAAGAGGAGACTAAAAAATGCAAGTGGCCTGATAACCATCTCCAATGCCTGCAAGGTATAAGCAAAAAATATGCAGGATGAGATCTAAAAGGTTTTAGACATCTTGACAAGCCTGTATTTTTCAGGATATAGTAAGTTAAAAATGAGATGGTGCGTTCGAAGGGGGAACCTCCATGTAAAAAAAGAAAAACCTTCGTTTCTTATATGCGAAGGTTTTTGTTTTTTAAGGGGGCTCGAAAGATTTCGATTTTAAGCTGGATTTACCACTTTATTTCTAAAAATTATAATCAATCCTATGAACATTAATGATCTATCTCAAGAACCTTCCGAAGTTATCGTTGTCGAGGCATCTGCGGGTTCCGGAAAAACCTATGCCCTTGCCAAACGATACTTAAAACTTCTCATCAATCCCGCTTTTAGATTCGAACAGATTCCTCTGCGCCATATCCTTGCCATTACCTTTACGAACAAAGCAACCGTAGAGATGAAAGAGAGGATTTTAGAGCTTTTAAAGAGGATTGCTTTTGACGAGTTCAAAAACAAAGAGCAGGAAGAGGATATTTATCAATCGCTAGAGTTGGATAAAAATTTTGCAAAGAAGCGAGCCAAAGAGATAATGGATGAACTGATCCAAAACTACAGCTTTTTCCAGGTGCAGACCATAGACAGCTTTATTAATGCCCTTCTTTTGGGCTGCGCCCTTCGGATTGACCGCTCAGCGAGCTTTAGCATCAAACGCGATTATATCCCATACCTCGCTTATAGCCTCGACCTTGTTATTGAACAGGCACCAAGCAATAAAACAGTACTGGACTTTCTGAAAGATTTCCTTCAGCACTACCTCTTTGTAGAAAACAGAAGCGGGTGGTTCCCAAGACAAGACATTGTATTGCTTATGCAATCATTATTTCGGCTGAGCAATAGATACAGCGGCCTCTTTTTTGAATACGGGGGGGAAGTAAAGAATGTCATCAGAAAAAAAATTGCTCTCTTTGAGCAGATAAAAGAGCTGGCTAAAGGTCTCCCTGACGGGATGAATAAAAATGCTCAGAATTCGATTATCAAATTCATTGAAAATAACGACAATATATTTGAAATCAGTGAAATACCTAAGAAATTCCAACAACCTTCTGTACCGATGAACAAAGGGAAAGAGGGTGTGCCCACCTTTGAGAGGAAATGGGAAAAAATCTATCACGGAATAAAAGAACTTATTGAGCTTGAAGCAACCATATCCTATACCCCATACATCAATCTGTTTCGCGGGATGTTATTGTTTTTTAAAGATATATCAAAAAGAGAGGATGTTTTGTTTCTTGAAGAACTGAACAAAAAAGCACGGTCTCTTTTTGGCGATGGCGGAGTAACGGTTGCTGAGCTCTACTATCGTCTTGCGACGAGGTTTCGGCATTATCTTATTGATGAATTCCAGGATACAAGCCTTATACAGTGGCAAAACCTCAAGATGATGATTGAAGAGGCGCTTTCTACTGGCGGTTCGCTCTTTTATGTTGGTGATAAGAAACAGGCCATATACCGGTTTCGAGGAGGTGAAGCAGGGCTTTTTGATCAGGTCAAAGAGGAATTGAGCCAGTATAATGCGAGAATCGAACATCTCACCAAAAACTGGCGCAGTCAAAAAGCAATTGTCGAGTTTAACAACCGCGTTTTTTCATATGAAAATCTCAAAAAAACACTCAAAGATTCAGGTATTTTAGAAGAACTGACAGGCGATGACGGGGCAGAGAGAGAAATCCTGGATGTCTTTAAAGACGCTATCCAAGAGCGCAAAGAGGAAAATCAGTACGGATATGTGAGGGTTTTGGGAATTGATGAGAAGAACCAGGAAGAGAGAGATGAAATCATGCAGAAAAAAATTTTGAGCCTGATAGAGGATCTGAAAAAGCGCTTCAATTACGAAGATATCGCTCTATTAACTCGCGATAATAACGAGGTTGAGATCATCACCTCATGGCTGCTTCAAAAGGGATATCCGGTTGAGTCAGAGAAGACACTGAACCTTCTAGAAAATGCCTTGATTAAAGAACTCCTCTCTTTTTTAAAATTCCTTTGCTCCCCCATCGACGATTTAAGCTTTGCTGCCTTCATCTTAAGCGATCTCTTTTGTTGTGTAACCACTCTTAAGCAGGAAGAGATGAGGGATTTCATTTTTAACCTTCATCAAGAAAAAAAGCTCAGCCCCGATATCAGCCTCTACAACCTCTTTCGAGAGAAATACCCTGAGGTATGGGATGCGTATATAGACGAATTCTTTAAAAGCGTGGGATTTATTTCTCCCTATGAACTCACTGTCAGCATCTACCAGCGGTTTCTGCTCATGGAGAGGATGAGCTTGAGCCAGGCATTTTTGATGAAGTTCCTTGAGCTTATCAAAGCCAGAGAGGATGAGTATGTAAACCTATCTGATTTTTTATCCTACATCAAAGATGCGCCGCCTGAAGATCTCTACGTTAACGTCATTCACAGCGATTCGATAAAAGTCCACACCATCCATAAATCAAAAGGGCTTGAATTTCCTGTGGTGATTCTCCCCTTTTTGCGTATGGACATCTCACCGGAGAGCGGGGGGAGGGGAACAAGCTCCTATGTGGTTAATCAGGGAGAGGATTTAGGCCTTGTAAGGATTACCAGTCATTACCGCCCTTATTCAGAAGAGCTGCAAAAGATCTATTCAAAAGCCTATAAGAAGGCCTGTATTGATGAACTGAACAACATCTACGTTGCCTTAACCCGCCCGAAGTTTGAACTCTATCTCTTCGTCCCGAGAAGGAGCGCTAACAGACCCAATAAGGCAAGGTTCCTCATCCCAGAGGAGATAAGGGAGATGGGCGAGAAGATGGTTTACGAGAAAAAGAAGAGAGATAAAAAGCCATTAATGATAATTCCTCCATCATCCTATAGGGACTGGATGGAGCCGCTAAAAGAGGAGTTCGGCGATTTTGATCGGATTAAAAACCGAGAGAAGATCTTTTATGGAAATGTCATGCATACCATTCTCTCCTTGGTAGGTAACCTCCGTCCTGAAAGAGAAGATGAGGTCATCCAAAGAGCCATAAGTAACGCTATGGTCCTCTATCCCGCTATTTCTGACTTTACTCCCTACACACAGTCTATTCAAAGCCTGATTTCGAAAAGAGAGATCAAGCCCTTTTTCTATGTGGAAGATGGAGAGGTCTTTCAGGAGCGAGAGGTGGTCAGCTCTTTTGGTGATCTGAAGCGAATTGACCGGTTGGTTGTAAAGGAAAAAGAGGTATGGGTCGTCGACTACAAGAGCAGAGGAGAAAATGAAGAAATTCATCAAAAGCAGATGAGGGAATATATGAGAATTATAGAGGAGATTTATCCTGGAAGAGAGATCAAGGGTTTTCTTATCTATCTTGATGAGATGAGTGTGAAAAGGATTAAAAAATGAATCGAACAATCACCTACAGCCTCAGCGAAGACCTCATAAAAAATATCGCTGACCTTTTATACGAGGAGTTTTTTAAGAAAGGAAAAGATCTCCATCGTATCGCCTGTGTTTTTGGAGGAAAAAGGCCTGCTCTTTTCCTGAGGCGTGAGCTTTCCAAAAGAATCGAGAAGAGCTTTATTTCGCCTCGGTTTTTTTCCATTGACGAATTCATGGATTACATTATTTCGCAAAACAGCACTCTAAAGCTCATCGCAGAGCTTGATGCCTGCTACCTCATCTATAAGCTTTCGAAAAAGTCTGCGCCGGATATCTTAAAGGGAAGGGAATCTTTCAATCAATTTCTTCCCTGGGCAAAGGAGATTGTTACCTTTATTGAGCAGATTGATCTAGAGGGGATTGAAGAAGAATCGCTAAAGAGTATCCAGAAGAGCTCAGAGATCGGGTATGAGATTCCTGAAAATATCAACGTGTTATTGCAGCACATCATCAAAATCCGCAAAGCCTATCATAAATCTTTAAACAAGGAAAAGAGCTATTCTCGGGGATTAATCTATCTCCAGGCAGCAAAGACGGTAAATAAAAAAACTTTTTTGGAGTTTGATACCATTCTCTTTTGCAACTTCTATTACCTGCACAAGACCGAGCTGGCTGTTATCAGAGATATCTTAAGGCGCGAAAAAGGAATCCTCATTTTCCAGGGGAGCGAAGATGACTGGTCCGTCCTTGAGAAAGATGCAGAAAAACTCCATATCTCCATAAAACCAGAACAAAAAAGAGAAGAGAATTATAACCTCAATCTATACGAGGGGTTTGACATGCACTCGCAGGTCAGCTTGGTAAGGGAGATAATGAAAGAGATTAGCAAAAAAGAAGATACGGTGATTGTTCTGCCCAGGCCAGAGCTCGTTGTCCCTCTCCTCTCAGAGATATCCTCATCCCTGGATGAATTCAATGTATCCATGGGCTATCCAATAAAGCGAAGCTCGATCTATGCCCTGTTTGATCTGCTTTTTCGGGTTCAAAAAAGCAGAAAAGACAGCAAATACTACGCCAGAGATTATATCGATCTTCTCAAGCACCCTCTGGTGAAGAACTTAAAACTGGGAAGCGATCCCGCAATTACCCGTGTGCTCGTCCACAAAATTGAAGAGCTCCTTTTGGGAAGCGAAAAGACAAAAATCGGGGGGAGCCTCTTTTTAGAGCTTTCAAAAATCGAGAATGAAGAGGAAATCTATCAGCTTGCCAGCCAGACCCTCAAGCATATGGAGATCAATATCGGCACCTTTGAGGCTGAAAAGGTCTTCAAACAGCTCCATAAACTCCTCTTTTTTGATTGGGAAGATATCAGAGATTTTAAAGGGTTTGCTGAGAAGCTTTCGATTCTTCTCGATACCCTTGTGGAGAGAAGTATGGTCTGGAAATTTCCCTTTAATTTAAAGGTCATTTTGAAGCTCTACAGCATAAAAGAGGAGCTCGAGGGCCTCTCCTTTTCTGAGGAGCAATTTGAACAGAGAGAGATCTGGGAAATCTTCAAACAGAAGCTGGAGGGAGAGATGGTCTCCTTTGAAGGCTCACCCCTTCGGGGAACGCAAGTGTTAGGTCTTTTTGAGACCCGCTCCCTTAACTTTGAAAATGTCATTGTTATGGATATGAACGAATCAATTCTTCCCAAGCTCAAGATCTATGAACCCCTTATCCCTCGCGAGGTCATGCTGAGCCTCGGGCTCAACCGTCTTGAAAAGGAAGAGGAGATCCAGCACTATCATTTTATGCGGCTTATCTCCAATGCACAAAATGTCCACCTTATCTATGAAGAAAACCGGGAAAAGGAAAAAAGCCGATTCATTGAAGAGCTTCTCTGGAATCGGCAGAAGGAGCTGAACAGAATGGAGGCTTTGGAGATTCCAAAAGCAAGTTTTAAGATGGATGTTTCTCCAAAAGAGAGCTCTGTTGAAAAAACAGAGGAAACAATCGATTTCTTAAAAAAAGCGACCTATTCCTCAAGCCGGCTGAACACCTATATGAATTGCCCTTTAAAATTTTATTTTCAGTATGTTCTGGGATTAGAGGAAAGGGAGGACTTGCTGGAAGGCCCGGAAGTAAAGCATATTGGAAAGTTTATCCACGAGCTTCTGAAAGAGACCTTTCAACCCTTCATCAAAAAGAGGCCTTTGATTGACGAGGGGTTTAAAAAATACTTTTTCAAGACCATGGAAAAGGAGTTTGAGGAGAAAATCGAGCGCCGCATGAAGTCCGATTCCTTTTTATTAAAGGGGATTATCAAAGCCAGGCTGAAAAAATTTTTAGAGAGGGAAGAGGAGCGAGATGTTTCAAAGATTCTAAGCCTTGAAGAAAAGCTTCTGGGAGCGATAAAACTCAACAGTGAACCCATAAATTTTATCTATATTGTGGACAGGATTGATGAGTTTGATAAAAATCGCCTGGTGATTATCGATTACAAGACAGGCGGCTCTGACCTTGTGCCGAAAAAGCTCAAAACCCTTGATGGAATGGAGATGACAAGAGAATCGATAAGAGAAAACATAAAGTCATTCCAGCTTCCCCTCTATTATCACTTTACCTCAAAAGACTTCCCCGAGGCAGATATCAATGCAGAGCTCTATAACATCAAAACCTTAAAGCGAGAGGCCTTTATCAGAGATGAGGATTTAGATAATAAAGAAAGGATCATGGAGATATGCCTTGAGGCCATGAATCATATCTTCAAAGAGATATTTGACCCGAATCTTCCCTTTTCTCCGGATAGGGATGAGAGGAAATGCCAGTATTGTTCGTTTCCTTTGCTTTGTAAATAAAAGTCCCTTTTTTCGCTTGTTCACTTGAAAAACCCCTAAAAAGCAGAAGGGGAGTAAAAGCTGAAAATCGAAAGGGGTATTAGAAGCAAAAGGGGGAATAAAAGCTTTTAATTGAAAAAATGGTTTTGTTGCTATATGCTAATTTATGAGAAGCAAATAAAAATTTTACGGGAGGGTTCATGATGTCCTTTGAAGAGGTTTGGAGCAAAATTGAAAAACATGCTGGTGAGACCTTTCATACAAAAGACGGTGTAGAATTCACTTATAAAATAGAGGGAGATCTCTTCATAGCAGCTGAAGGTGATCAGACGATTTTAAAGAGTGATTTTCAAAGGGCCTATCGAATGATTCCACAGGTTTTGCCTGAAGAGATTGAAAAGATTGTGAAAGGGCCTGCTTATGTCTGGTCCGTTCTTAACGATGAGAGGATTTCTGAGGGCTGAGTGGTAAATTAGGATATTTCCGTTACTTTCTTGCGTGCGAAAGCAAAGGAACCAAAGAAAGACACCCCATACAGATAAATCCAGATGAAAAAACTTAAATGACAAATACCCTCACTCACTCGCCCAATCCCTAAAAAGCAAAAGGGGGAAAAGACAGTAAAAACTAATTTACTAAACTCTTCATGCTCTAAATCTCTGATTTTTATTGCTATTTGATATTATTAGTCCTCATCTCAAAATATTACAGCAATAATATTATTTCAGCGTTCGTTGAAATATGCTTTTTTAGTGAAAGAAAATACTTGACATTTATTTCATTAAAATATATTATATCAGCAATTGCTGAAATAGCTTATTTAGGTGAAACATTATGCAAGTATTTGAAATTGTTGAAAAATTACAAAAGGCTGCTAAGGACTTATTAGAAACAACTGGCTTTGTAAAAGTAATTAAGATAAGATCAGAATTTGAAAATCTTAAAAAGTCGAGATTTAGGCCAGACTTAGCTCTCATGGTACAAGTCAGAGAGCAAAATAAATATGTTCTTATCTTCGAGATCAAGTCCTTGGGACAGCCTCGCTATGTCAGAATGGCAGCAAATCAACTTCAGTCCTTTATTAGAAAAAAACAAGATTTTTACGGTGTATTTGGAGCCCCTTTTGTATCAGAGGAATCGAGACAAATTTGTAAGGAGGAAGGAATTGGATTTATTGATCTGGCTGGTAACTGTTTTTTCAAATTTGATAATGTTTATTTGAGCGCTGAGGGACGTCCAAATCCCTATCCTGGTACAAGACCATTAAAGTCTATCTTTTCTTCTAAATCAACTCGTGCCCTGAGAGTTTTGCTAAATAGTCCAAAGAAGAACTGGCTCCTGAAGGATCTGGCAAAAGTGTCCAAAATTAGTATTGGACAAGCATCAAATATAAAAAAACGACTTTCAGAATATGAAATGATAAAAGAAAAGGGTGTTGGGAAAAGAACGGAATTCTGGCTGTCAAATCCGCAAACTTTACTTAGTAAGTGGGAAAACTACTACAGTTATCGTTCCAATAAAATAAAAGATTATTATTCACTCGAAGATGTAAAAGTTATAGAAGATAAATTAGCTGATTATTTTAAAGCAAATAACATTCCCTATGCATTTACTTTGACTTCTGGTGCATCTAGAATAGCTCCATCCTTAAGATACAATAGAGTTTTCTGTTATGTTGATGGTCCTATTGAATCAATAGCCGAAGACTTAAAACTGAAAGAAGTAATTTCAGGGCCCAACGTATCTTTATTGTTTCCTTATGATGATGGTGTCTTCTATGGTTCGCAAGAATTTCAGAATCAAAAAGTTGTTTCTGATGTCCAACTTTATTTAGACCTAAAAAATTATAAGGAGAGGGGAGAAGAAGCAGCAAATTTTATTTTAAATGAAAGACTAAAAAAACAATGGTCACAAGATTAGCCCTTTTGACCTGAAACACACTGCTTCTTTTTCCGCTTGCTCGCTTGAAAAACCCCTAAAAAGCAGAAGGGGATTTTAAATAATGCAAAAATCTATTGACTAAACCCTACCCTTTTGATAGAAAATAAGAGATTTATTAATAAAAAAATCTCATATCAAATTCTTATGAAGTAATCTTCTAAATTCTCTGGAGTTTATTTTTAATGTGGCTCACAACAAGAGGAAGATATGCCGCCAGGGCGATGATAGATTTAGCCTGTCATTCAAAGGGCAGGCCTGTTTCATTGCAGCCCATATCAGAAAGACAGAACATATCTTTATATTATCTGGGACAGCTCTTTATGAATTTAAGAAAGGCTGGCTTGGTAAAGGGCATGAGGGGGCCTAGCGGTGGATATGTTTTAACCAGAAGACCAGCGGATATCAGCATAATGGATATATTTTCTGCTGTTGAAGAGGGTATATACCCCGTGAATTGTATAAGAGAGAATATAGATACAAACAAAATATGTGATAGGCAGGATGGCTGTGTCACCCGATTAGTCTGGAAGAAGCTGTATGAACAAACCTCAAAGCTCCTTGCAACTACCACTTTAAAAGATGCGTGTAAAGAACTGGATAATCTAAAAAAGAAAAAAACAAAGACCCTACGATAAAATTACACAGCAAAATTGTATTGACTCAATACTATCTTTACTTGGCCTCTTTTTCCGCTTGCTCGCTTGAAAAACCCCTAAAAAGCAGAAGGGGAACTGAAATTTTTACAAAAATTAACATATTGAATTGCTAAATTAATTCTATATGATTATAGTTAAATATCTAATATATCTATATGATTTTTCCATAGGATAGGGGTATGCTAAGATGAAAAAACGAGATAGAGGAGCTGGCTTAAAAAATGTATTCCAGAAGTAAAGAAGCAGGTCTTTCCTGGAAGAGGAGGATGTATGGCATCTTTTCCACCGAAGGATGAGAAGACAATCCGTCAGCAGATCGTATCCCTTCTTGAGGGAGACATTCTTTCTGCCAGGGAGATTTCCGGCAGTATTGGTATCTCTGAAAAGGAGGTCTATCAGCACCTCGAGAACATCAGAAAAACCCTTAAGAACAGAGATCAGAAGTTGATTATGACCTCCTGTGAATGCAGGAAATGCGGCTTTGTGTTCAAAAAGAGGACAAGGCTGAAAAAGCCGGGCAGATGTCCCCTGTGCCGCAGCGAGAATATTGAAGAGTCAAATTTTGCCATAAAATAATCTCTGTTCTAAATAGCTTTGTTCATTTCTTGCTTGCGAAAGCAAACGAACCAAAGAAGGACACCCCTCGATTTTTTTAAACGGTATTTAGCTGCATTCTCTTCAGAGAAGCAGCAAACTCAGGCTTTGCCTTCAAACAGCTGCTTCTATCATCCTCGCTTACTTGTCAAATCCCCAAAAAGCAGAAGGGGAATTAAAGAGAAAACCGCAGAAAACTATTGACTAAACCCTACCTTTGATTAATTGAAAACAAAAAATATTGACTGTTTTTTTATAAGTAGTTGAAATAAATACTTTTATTTAATAATTAAATATTGATATTGATATCTATTATCCTTTAAGTATTTGAATTTAAAAGAAAAAACATTAATTTTTTTCTTAATATTTCAAAAAAATGATTTTTATTTGAAAAATATTATTTAGACTATTGACTTTTATATAAAAAGCTTATATATTTGTTATTAAGCATGGGCTTATTTAAATAATTATATAAATTTAAATAAAATTATGGAACTTTTTAAAATCTATCTTTGTCTATATAATTAGACAAACTTTAAAGGAGGTATGACATGAAATACGTAGTAGATATATCTCAAAAAAATGCAGAGAAAATCGAAAATCTCATTAATAAAGGAGATTATGACAATTTTACCCAGTTTGTAAATACAGCAATTCAAAACCAAATCTATTTAGAGGAAACTGATTCTTCAGCTTTTGAAGATGAATATGGTTTTAAAACTAGAAGTATTACAGATAACTCTTCAGGAATTAAAATGGTTTTTAACAATTATAACATCAAAAGGATAGAAAACCATCCCAAGCCTGTTTCAATGCCTACTTTTCAACAAGTATATAGTACATTTCAGAACAAAGAAGAAGAT
>DATKYB010000109.1 GCA_035528715.1 Nitrospinota bacterium
CTCCCCTATCTTTAACTTCTCGGTTTTCATTAACTCCATACCCTCTTTGGTACCGCCACCCCTAAGAAGATAATCCCCCTCTCTTATCCGGTAAACACACTCATCAGCCTCAAGAAGTCGAGCCGCCTGCTTTGCTATCCATGGGAGAAGTTCTTCTCTTGAGACAATAGAGGCAATCTTTTTATCTACTTCAAAAAGGGTCTTTAACTGCCCTGCCTTTTTCTTTAACTCCTCTTCTGCTTTTTTGAATTCTGTAATATCTGTGAGCACACCGAAGCTCCCCTTAAAGTGGCCTTTTGAATCGAATATCCCTTTTGGGGATGCAAGTGTATGAACACGACGGCCATATTTACTTCTCCAAACAAGTTCAAAGGGAGCGGCATCGCCTTTTTTTCTCTCAGCAATCTGTTCCTTCATTAAGGCCTGATAATCCTCAGCTATAAATTCTAACAAGTGATGCCCTAACATCTCATGCTTTGAGTAACCCAACATGTCACTGAACTTACTGTTTACATAAGTCAAGATATAATTCTTGTCAGCTATCCCTAAACCTTCATTCATTGTTTCAACCAGTTTGCGGTATTCTTCCTCGCTTTTCTTCAGTGCCTCTTCTGCTCGCTTACGTCCGATGACGTGCCTTCTCATTGATCGAAGGGCAAAAAACCAGACAAACAATAGGATGGGGATAGTAATCACGATAGATAAAACAGCCAAGAATGCCTGCCGACGTTGCCTGTGAAGGTTCGATTTTGCACGCTCTTGTAAAGCCACGGTGACATTCTTTATTCCTTCGGAGTAAATCCGTTTCTGATTTTCATACTCATCACCAAATAGAAGGAATGCAGCTTTTTCAGGATGGCCCTGGCGCACTAAATCAAAGGCTTGTTTTTCTATTGCGACCAGTTTAAGGTTAGCAGTATTTGTCTGGGCCGCGGCTTCACTCATGAAGATCTTCGGTTCCAGTTTCATTGCCTCCTTGATAGCTGCGTCTAACTTTGGCTCGAAGACTAAATAGCGCTCTTCCCACCATAGGTCGCCTGTGGATGCTGCCATGCGTGCTGACATGGTCAAGACTTCGTCAAGATGCGTAATGATACCGCTTAATTCCTGGAGTCGGAAGTCTGTTAACTTAATTATCTCAAAGTTCCTGTAAGAGTTCCAAACGTGCCAGCCTAACCCTGCAAACACAGCTATGGTAAGAACCAAAGCAGCCGCAAAAACCTTTACTGGGAAAAATCTTAATGATTTATTTTCGGTATGTGTCATGGATTTGCTTTTAGAGAATGGGGAGTTAACCAATCTTTACTATCTCCTCTTTTGATCTGTCTGCTTCAATCAAAGTTAATCTCACTCGCAACTTCTTGGATCTTTGATTTTTATTTTAAACCAAAATCAGATTTTTGTCTAAAAAAGTATGTTATTAACTCTAGGATATTTTTTGTTCAATCCTCAAAGCTCAAAATAAAAATTATAAATAATAATATTTATCGGCTCATTTTCTCTAGAAATCAACTCTTTAAAAAAATTTTTTACTTCTTTTGAAAAATAAGAAATTAAGAAATCCTTCTTAGGAAAGATTTTATGGAAAAGTGTTTAAAGTATTTAAAGTAAGTGTCCGATATATTTTTATAATCATTAAAGTTATAGAAAAAACAAATAAAGGTTTTCTCATGTCTTTAAGCATAAGAGAACAGGAAAAGAAGGATACTCTTGTTTACACTTTTGATAAAGTATTACAGGGTGATCTTTCTGTCAGGGTAGATCTGGAAGGTCTTTCTAAAAAACAGAGCGAATATGGAAAGAGATTAAACATGCTCATTGACATCCTTGAAAAAAGTGAAAAAGAAAAAGATATGTATATTAATATTTTTGGAGATTCATTTTTCTCTTATGAGAGTTATATATATTGCTTCTCAGCCTTTAACCGTATTGGGGATATATTAAATAATACCTTTGATGTTAGCGAGATCTGTAAATCAGCCATTAAGATATGCAAAGAGGAGCTTGATTTTAAAGACTACATCATTGCTTTAAAAAGTAAAGGTAGGCCTGGATTAAAAATTTATAGAGAAGATGGGAAATTAGAATTGGAAGCGAACAGTGAATTTCTGAAGGTAGAGGGAATGATAAATAAAGTATTTAAAAAAGAAGAATCGACATTTATTACACAACATGAAGAAATAAAACACTTTAAAAAGCTTCTATCAAAAAATGATCTCTCTTCTATCCTGCTAGAACCGATTATTTCTAATAAAAAGGCGGTTGGAGCAATAGGGTTTGTCAATGGAAATGAAAAAGGTTTAGATCCAGGATATGAAAAACTGCTTGGAATTTTATCAAATTTTTTCGGACATGTTATTACGATTGCAGATCTCTATAAAGATACAAGGTTAAAGTCGAAAGAGATAAAAAACAGTAAAAATAAATTACAGGCCCTTTTTGATAGTATTTCAGACATGATCCTGGTTGTTAATAGGGATTTTGAGATTACCATGGCAAATTATAAGCTGGCAGAATTTTGCAATACAACTCCTCGGGATATCATAGGTAAAAAGTGCTACTCCTCCTGCTATAAAAAAGAAGATATTTGTCAAGAATGCCCCTCATTGAAGACCTTTGATTCAAAAAAGCCACAGTTCTTAGAATTTACTTTTGGCAATGAAATTCTTCAATTATGGACCTATCCCATGTTTAATTCAGACGGCGAACTTGAGTTTGTTATTGAATATGCAAAGTTTATAACAGAACAAAAAAAACTGGAAAGACAGATACAACAAGCAGAAAAAATGTCTTTAATAGGACATTTGGCCACAACAATAGCCCATGAGATTCGAAATCCATTATCTGGCATCCTTACAACAGCACAACTGTTAGAAGAAGAATTCGACCAAGATGACCAGAGAAAGATGGATATGCAGGATATCACTCAAGAGATTCACAGGATTGAAAAATTAATGAATGAAATGCTTTCATTTTCAAAACCACAGCCTTTACAATTTAACTCTGTTGATATCCACGATATATTAAATACGGCCTTTTCTTTTCTAAAAAAGGATGCCAAAAGACATAATATTGAGATTGTTGAAGATTTTGATAGAACATTACCTAAAATAAAAATAGACCCCAACAGAATACAACAGGTATTTCTTAATCTTATGTTAAATGCCATTGAATCTATGGCAAATGGTGGAAGGCTCAAGATATCAACCAATAGAAGCGAAGAATGGATAGAGATAAAATTTATAGATTCAGGCATAGGAATATCCAAGGAAAATCTCAATAAGATATTCGATCCCTTTTTTAGTACGAAGACCAAAAAAAAAGGAACAGGTCTCGGTTTATCAGTGAGTTATAAAATTATAAAAGACCATAAGGGAGAAATAGAGGTAGAGAGCAAACAGGGAAAAGGGACCACTTTTACAGTAAGGTTAAAAATATGAAAAAGACTATTCTTTTAGTGGATGATGAGGAGCTCATCAGAAAGTCTCTCTGTAAGGCACTTAGCAAGCAGGGATATGAAGTTTTTGCCGTGGATAATGGAAAGGAGGCTCTAAGGCAGTATGAAGATATATGTCCAGATCTTGTCCTCCTCGACATAATACTTCCTGATATGAATGGTTTTGAAATATTAAAAGAGATAAAAAAGATAGATAAAGAGGCTCTTATCGTTATGATTACAGGCGATAGCGGAATAAAAGGAGCTGTAGAAGCGGTAAAATTAGGGGCTTATGATTATGTTGGAAAGCCTATAAATCTTGAAGAGTTAAAATTTACCATAAATAAGGCCTTTGAGAATCTAAAGCTAAAGAGAGAGGTCAAGGCCATTAAGGAAACAAAAAGGGAAAGATATGGATTCGATAAGATTATTAGAAAAAGTCAAAAAATGGAAGAGTTATGCGATCGAGCCAAAAAGGTGGCAGCCAGCAATGCCTCAATAATACTGATCCAAGGAGAGACCGGGACAGGAAAGGAGCTACTAGCACAGGCGTTTCATTACCATAGTTCAAGAAGAGATAAACCTTTTGTTATCGTCAATTGTACTGCGCTTTCAAAGGAGCTTTTAGAAAGCGAATTCTTTGGTCATGAAAAAGGAGCCTTCACAGGGGCTATAAAACTGAGAATTGGGAGATTTGAAATGGCAGATGGTGGCACGATATTTCTGGATGAAATAGGAGATGTGAACATAAGATTGCAGTCCAAACTCTTAAGGGTAATCCAAGAAAGGCAATTCGAAAGGGTTGGGAGCGCTAAGACCATTTCTGTAGATGTCAGGGTTATTGCAGCTACGAATCACGATTTAGAGGTTTCAGTTAATGACGGTCGTTTTAGGGAAGACCTGTATTACAGACTCAAGGTTATTCCCCTTTATATTCCTCCATTAAGAGAAAGAGAAGAAGACATACTGGTGCTGGCAGAAGATTTTATAAAAGAATATAACAAAGAATTTAGAAAAAATATAAGAGGGATTTCTCCAGAGGCTGCTAAGATACTGCAGAATCATGTATGGAAAGGGAATGTGAGAGAGTTAAAAAATATAATAGAGAAGACGGTCCTCTTAGAAAGCGAGGAGATCATAGAGGCAAAAGATCTTCCATTAGATATAAAAAGTTCCGTCAAAGAAAATGAAGACTTTTTTGAGAATGATGAACTGATAACCTTAGATAAAATTGAGAAATATTATGTAGAGAGGGTATTGGAAAAGACGGGCGGAAATAAAAGTAAAGCCGCAAGGATATTAGGTATCACAAGACAAAGGCTTAAAAGAAAATTAAATCCTACTGGAGTCACAACTTAGATTTAAAAAGTTACCCCCTCCATCTCAACTAGTCTATTTCATAACACCACTGGGTTAATTCAAACCTTAAATTATCTATTAAAAATCAAAGGTTTTTCCAAAAGATTAGAAATCTGTTTGAAAGCGTACACAAAAACTTTTGTAAAAAGATAAACTCAGAAATTCTTTTAAAGCCTTCTATCTTTTAACATATTGATAAATAATAAGTTATTATTTTTTTTATTCCTTTTCTCCTATGGCATAAAAATAGCAATAATAAAAGTTTGTTTTTAATAAATTTAATAAAAGGAAGAAAAACTTATGTTGAAGATTAAACCAACAATACTCATTGTAGAAGATGAGGAACTATTCAGAAAGTCGCTTGGTAGACTTATCGATAGATTGGGCTATAAAGCAATTTCAGTCTCAAATGCCGAGGAAGCATTAGAGTTAACAAAAAATGCCTCTTTTGATCTTATTTTGACAGATATCAAGCTACCTGGAATTACTGGATTAGAACTTTTAAAAACAATAAAACAACGTTCCTTAAATTCAATAGTAATCGTTATAACAGGATATGGAAATCCAGATATTGCAGTAAAAGCAATTCACTGTGGAGCAGACGGTTATCTTTTAAAACCAGTAAGAATAGAGGCTTTAAAACATACTATTAATCAGGGAATCGAAAAAAGTTGTCGCCTAAAAAATGTCTCTTGTAACTGAGCCTGTTACTGGCGAATAATAAATAGTCGAAAAATGGTGTATATAAACAAATCCTGTATAAAATAATCAAGAGAAATAGAAGTTTTTCCTGTCGTAATTTCTCCCTATAAATAATCACGCCTTTAAACATTTTATTGACATCTTATTTTTGGTCTATTATAAACTCTAAATGAGATTGCTCCCTTAAGAAGGATATTGATAATGAGAGCCAAAATTCTAAAGAATCAAGAAGTGTCTCCTGGCTATTATAAAATGATTCTTCTTTCCCCGGAGGTTGCCAGCAAGGGAAAAGCAGGACAATTTATTATGCTAAGGATAAAAGAGGGCTTTGATCCCCTTCTTCCCAGAGCATTTGCTATTCATAGAATCATATCTGAAAGAGAGGGTTTAAGCAACTATCATTCCATAGAGATATTATATCAAGTAGTGGGAAGGGGAACCAAATTGATGAGTTTAATGAAACCAGAAGAGGAACTTTATATTATTGGACCCCTTGGAAATGGATTTACCATTTCTCCTCCAACAAAAAGGGCTCTTATTATTGCAGGAGGAATTGGTATTGCACCGATGTATTTTTTGGCAGAGGAGTTAAAAAAGGAAAATATGAAAACTCACCTCATCATAGGTGGAAAAGGGGAAAAAGATATTCTCTGTATAGAAGAATTTTTTTCCTTAGGGGTTGAAATAGAAATTTCTACAGAGGATGGTAGCCTTGGAAAAAGAGGTATGGCAACAGGGCTTTTTAGAGACCTCATCGAAAAAGAAGACAAAAACTTCTTTAAAGATATTTCTATTTTTGCCTGTGGTCCGGATGCGATGTTACAAAACATTGCAGATTTAGCCTTAAAAAATTCCTTAAACTGTCAAGTCTCTATGGAGGCAAAGATGGCTTGTGGAATTGGTTCATGTTTAGGTTGTGTCGTTAAAACAAAAAGTGAAGGATCAGAAAGGCATTCTCAAAAAAATTCAAACCAAACTCAAATGTTTTCTTACGACCGGGTTTGTAAAGAAGGTCCTATCTTTGATGTTAATGATCTTATCTGGGAATAAAAAGAAACGAATATGAATTCAGAGGATAAAAAAATAAAGCTATCAGTTAATATTGCTGGCTTGAAACTCAAAAATCCAGTACTCACTGCTTCAGGGACCTTTGGATATGGAGAAGACTATGATGAATATATTGATTTGAATAAGTTAGGAGGTATTGTCGTTAAAGGCTTGTCTTTAAAACCCACCTTGGGGAATCCACCTCCTCGAATTGTTGAAACCCCAGCAGGAATGCTCAATGCAATAGGATTACAAAATATAGGAATCAATTCTTTCATAGAAGAAAAGCTCCCCTTTTTAAGGGGATTTGATACCAAGATAGTGGTTAATATATATGGCCATACTCAAGAAGAGTATAGCCTGATTGCAGAAAAAGTAGAGGGGGTGGACGGAATTCATGGAGTTGAGGTAAACATCTCTTGTCCTAATGTGAAAAAGGGAGGAATGATATTTGGAACTGATCCTAAAGAGACATATAAAGTCGTTCAGGCAGTAAGAAAAAAGACCTCCTTGCCATTGATAATTAAACTGTCTCCTAATGTAACTGATATAACCGTTATTGCTAAGGCAGCAGAAGATGCCGGGGCAGATGCCCTATCCCTCATAAATACCCTCTTGGGCATGGCTATTGATATCGACTCCTTAAGGCCACTCCTTGCCAATATTACTGGAGGGCTTTCTGGCCCAGCGGTTAAACCTGTGGCTCTAAGAATGGTATGGGAGGTATATCATTCGGTCAAGATACCCATCATTGGCATAGGAGGAATAACGAAGGCCTCGGATGCCGTAGAATTTATGATAGCTGGAGCCTCTGCTGTAGAAATAGGAACAGCAAACTTTATCGATCCTACATCTACTCTAAAGATATTGGAAGGGATAAAGATCTATTGTTTAGAAAAAGGCATAGATAATATTAATAGCCTTATAGGTAAATTACAGATTGATTAATGATTATCTTATTCCTTTTTCATATATAGTTCTTTGTATCTGTCAATAATAGATTTTCTCAGATACTCTTTTATCTCATTATTTAATGGAATGACGAGATCTTTATATTTTCCGTCCCTTGTCTTTTGGTTTGGAAAGCCTACAAAAAGACCGCCTTTTTCCGCTTCAATGATTTTAAATCCTTTAAGTAAAAGGGCGTCTTCTATAGTAACGTCAGCATATCCTCTTACCTGTCCGCCTATATTTCCTGTATCAAAGGGATATATCTTGATATCGGTTATCTTTAACATGAGTATCACCCACGGATAATTTATTCAAACTATAAGAGGAGTGGGATATTAATTTTATAATTTAAAATAGATAAAGTGAAAGATCAAGTTTAATAAAGCAAATCAATGAAATAATTGACCCAAGCATTTTTATATGTTACTTTAAAAATTATAGAAAAAGGCTTTCATATGAGACATATAATATTAATTATCCTCATTATTCTTTTTTACTATCTCGTAAAAAGTTTTTTCTCGCCACCGAAGGCTAGTCAAAAAAAAGGGTATGGTGGAACAGAAATTGATGATGAAATGGTTAAAGATCCCAATTGTGGTGTCTACATACCTAAAAAGGAAGCATTAGAAAAGAAGATTAAAGGCCAGAAATACTATTTCTGCAGTAAAGAATGCATTGAAAAATTCAAACAAGGGAATTAATCTCTGATTACTTTATAATCTTTTAATATATTTAATTATTCAATAATTTTTTAAACCTTCCTTTATTCCTTTATCAAGATATCAAAAACTTAAATCAAAACTCTCTGATCGTTGAAAATATCTCTACCAAAGCAATTATTCCTCAAGTCTATTAGTAATGAGTTGATCCAAGGAATATTTTCCAGGTCCATAGAAAAGAAGAAACAGGGCCATTCCAAGAAGGGCAAGATTGCATTCAATACCGTGTTCCTTTCCAGGTAGATTAAACCAGTTCATAAAGAATCCTGCATGAATATGAATCTTAAAAATGGCTACCAGCATAACTATAGAAATGCCAAGGGAAGATAAGCCTGTAAGAAACCCAAAGATTACTGCAATACCTCCAAGGAATTCTGTAAATGCTGCAATCACTGTTAAAAAGGCTGGAATGCCTAATGCCTCGTTAAAGACCTGTATAGTACCGCTGAGTCCCTTCCCACCAAAAATTCCTAAAACCTTTTGAGCGCCATGGGCAAAAAAGATAACTCCCAGAGGTATTCTAATAGCAAGGACTGCGCCTTCCATATAAGGCAATAAGTACTTTTTCACATATACCACCTCCTTTTTTTAATTTCTAAAAGAATTCATCTTATTTATCATAAAAAAAGAAAAACCCCTGTATTCTCGGGGTTTTTTCATATATGTCGAATTATTTTCTTACTTTTTTAAGATTCACAGATATCTTCAAATCAATCGGAGGATATTATGTCACCAATATCCTCATTCTTTGGCCTGCATTTAGGGCAAAACCTTATAATCTGATCCCTGCGGTAATAAAAATCTGCATCCATATCATCCTGCCTTAACATCTCAAAGGATTTAGGATTGATATAATATATCTCTCCACACTTCTTACATTTCGCCTCATTTTCTTCCATCTTCTATCCCTTTCAAAAAATATCAATTAAAGAACTTTATAAAATATAATATAATATGAGTTTGGCTCATCAACAAGGATTTTGTTTAAAAATAGAAGAGATCATCTCTTGTAAACAATTACAAAACAAATCGCATCAGGTCTTCTGCTAAGACAATTTCTCCCTGATAGACCGATCTACACTGATTAAGTATATCATGGCTATCACAAACAGGATAGAAATGTGTGAGAATAAGCTTTTTGCAACTTGATCTCTTGGCTATCTGGCCAGCTAAGGAAGGGGTAAGATGCCCGCTGACTCTCTTTTCATCTGGAAAGGAACATTCTAAAATTAAGATGTCTACATCTTTTGCAATTTTTATTAAGCTCTCGCAGTAATCAGTATCTCCTGAAAAGACAACAGACGATTGTTTTCCCTCTCCGTCTTCTGATTCAACACGATAGGCTACACTATTTTTGCTATGGAGGACAGGGGTACTCATAACTTTAAAGTTTTTAAAGGTAAATTCAGAATTTTCAATGGTCGATACTTCATGTATAAGAATCTTATATGATAGGGAGGTAATCCATTTCCCATATAAAGAAATAAAACTGTTATAGAGTTCTTTAAACCCTTCTGGACCGACAAGGACAAGGTCTTTATCTCGAAGCAATTCTGGGGTATTTTTCATTGCAAAGAGGAGGGGAATCAGATCTCCTGTATGATCAGGATGGAAATGAGTGTAAAACATAAAATCGATCTCGAGATATTCTAAACCAGCCTCCAATAATCTCCTCATTGTGCCTGAACCACTATCAAGCAATACAATATTATCCTCAATCTTTAAGGCTATACCAGGAGAACTTCTCCTTAAATACGGCACACATGTTCCAGAACCGAGGATATATAACTCCATGATTATTCCTGTTTTTTAAAAGAATGGGAACTGCTCTTTAAATACTCATCTGCTGCCAAGTAGCCAGCAGGATGTCCTGTATCAAATACACTACCTTCAACAATAACTCCCAAAAGACTTCTATCCTCTATCATCTCTTGAAAGGCAGGGACATCATCTAACTCACCATTAACCTTCTCCTTAATCTTATCTATACATTCAAATAGCCTCGAAGTACATATATATCTGGCAATACCCCTTAGGGTCTCATTTTCATCCTGAAGGGAAAAGGTTCCTTCTCCTTTATCATGGAGCTTTGTTAATTCTAATACTCCTTCTTCAAGAATATTAAATTCGATTCTCCCACAGTTACCAAAGAGATGGGCATTACTCTTATCAATCCTTGTGATTCCCAAAAGATCTTTTTTGTACCTTCTAAATTCATTGATGAGCTGTAAAGTTACAGGTACCTTACCAATGATTATATTATCAGGTATTAAGACGGCAAAAGGCTCGTTTTTTAAAAAGTCTTTTGCAAGGTAAAAGGCATCTGCAACACCTCTTGGTTCATCCTGATAAATAAAGATGAATTGAAGAGCTGAATAAGGTTCTTTTTTAAATTGATCTCGAAACCTCTCTAAAAGATAATCTCTCAAGATATTCTTTCTTTTATTGATGATGATAATGATATCTTGAATTCCTGAATGAATTGCCTCTTTTATTGAATATTCAATCATACATTTATTATTTATGGGAAGCATCTCTTTTGGAACCATGTCTGAAATTGAGAGCAGTCTTTTCCCCAGCCCTGCAGCAGGTATAACGGCTTTTGTTATTTCTAAATCCTCATTCATAATCTTTAATTGCTTTTTTATAACCATTATTTTTATCTATGTGAATAAAATATTAGAAAACTATTCTTATTTCAAGCTGATTTTTTAATGCTATAAGTCATCTTTCTTATTTAATTTAAAAAACTCTACTACCTAATGATTGACAGAGGATAATGAATTTAGTAGTTTAGTAACAACTCATTTAATAAAAACTGGAGATGAAAGATGCATTGGACGACAGGTCTTTTAATCGGTCTCTTTGGTCTATTTTTTATGGCAAGTACTGAAAATGTGCTTGGAGATTATATTGGTATAGCTATTGTTATATTTGGTGCTGCTTTGGCTATTAAATTAAAAAGGAAGCTTTAAGGAATTTTTTTATCATAAAAACTTATGACTCCTTTTTTAAAAAATCTGTTACGAGACTGTTGACTATTTCTGGTTTTTCTTCTTGAGGGGCATGTCCGCATTGAGGGATGATATGGAGGGTTGAGTGAGATATTTCTTGATGAAGCCGCTTTGCAAGGGCAAGCGGTATTATTCTATCCTCTTCTCCCCATATAATTAATGTCTTATGTTTGATGGTGGGGACCTGTTTTTCAATATCATCTATATCCGAAGGAATTAGTCCCTTTGCAAGAGCAACGAATGCTGACTTCGTTCCTTTTAGATTTAAAGGAGCACTATATCCATTTATAACCTCCTCAGTTATTAATCTGTTATCAAAATAGACCCTTGGAAGGACCTGCTGGATAATAGACTTTGAAGAAAAAAAATAAAAAGGAATCCTAAGCAGTGGGTTTTTTAACTTTCTTATATAGGATGGGAGACTTTGTTTATAGCAAGCAGGGGCCAATAATACAAGCTTAGATACCAGAGAAGGAAATTTTAAGGCCATAAGGAGAGATATTCCCCCTCCCAATGAATTCCCTACAAAGACAGCCTTTTTAATTTCTAAATAATTCATAAATTCTCTTATAAAGAGGGTCAGCGCCATTGGTGAATAGTCAGAATTCTTGGGTTTGTCAGAATTACCATGTCCTTTGAGATCAAGAGCATAAATTGGGTTGTGGCGAGATAAAACATCAACGTTATTTCTCCACGAAAATATTGAGGCAAAGAGGCCATGGATGAGGATGATTGGGCAATTTTTTTTCTTGGACTCAGTATTATCCTGAAAGATATAAGAAACCTTTAAGGGGTTTTCTGACTCTTTATTCATTGAGTCTGATATATCAATATATTTTTTTTTATAATCTTTCATCTTGATTTTAAGAATCATTAAGTATTAATATTACAGTTTAAAAAATGATTATGTCAAGAATAAGGGGCTACTGAGAATGAGAAAAGGAGGTAATAATGGAAAGAACGCTGGCTATTATAAAACCGGATGCAGTATCGCGAAATCTCACAGGAAAGATTTTATCCATTATCGAGGCTAATGAATTTAAGATAAAGGCTATGAAAATGTGCTCCTTGACAAAAAGGGAGGCAGAAGGATTTTATTATGTCCACAAGGAAAAACCATTCTTTGAAGGCTTGACAAATTTTATGTCATCAGGTCCGATAGTTGTCCTTCTATTGGAACGGGAAGGAGCTATAGATCAGTTAAGGGAGATTATGGGAGCAACCGATCCAAAAAAGGCTGATATATGTACGATAAGAAGAGAATATGGTCTTGATGTCGAGAAAAATTCCATTCATGGCTCTGATTCAAAAGAATCAGCAGATTTTGAAATCTCCTATTTTTTTAGTGATTTAGAGATACTAAAGTAATGAAGGGTCGTTAAAATCGGGTTTTTGATTTCTTTTTATCTCTATATCTTTCTAAGGCAAGGTCAATAAGCCTGTCTATGAGTTTCTTATAGGATAGCCCCGAGGCCTCCCAGAGTTTTGGATAACAACTCAATTGAGTAAATCCAGGAATCGTATTGACCTCACTGACATAAAGCTTATTCTTTGTTTTTTCCAAAAAGAAATCGACTCTTGCCATGCCTGCACAGTCTATTGCCTTATAAGCCTCTATGGATAATCTTCTTACCTTTTCTGAGACCCTTTTGGGAAGAGGTGCAGGTATAACGATATCAGTCATCCCGTCGGTATATTTAGCCTCATAATCATAAAACTCCTTTTTAGGAATAATTTCTGCAACGACAGATGCTATAGGATCGTCATTTCCCAATACACTACACTCGACTTCTCTGCAGAATATTCCTTCTTCAACGATAACCTTTCTGTCATATAAAAAGGCCGACTTTAAGGCCTCTTTTAACTTCTTTCTGTTTGTAGCCTTTGAGATGCCAACACTCGAACCAAGATTCGTTGGCTTGATAAAGGATGGAAAACCTATTTTATCTTCAATTACTTTAATGGCATTTCTCTCGTCTTTTTTCCAATCGACCCTTTTTATTATTGCAAAATCAGGTGTTGGAAGTCCCTTTTGCTTGAAGAGAGACTTCATAATCCCTTTATCCATGCCTATAGCTGAGGCCATAACCCCTGCTCCTACATAAGGAATATCCGCCATTTCAAGAAGACCCTGAATCGTCCCATCCTCTCCATAGGTGCCGTGCAAAACGGGAAATACAACATCGATTTTTAATTCCTTTTTCAAAATTTCTTTTTGACTTTTAAGAATAAAAATTCTTTTTTCACGAGGATTAAGAGAGAGAAGGGCCGTCGTGTTATTGACCCATTTTCTTTTTGATTTAAGAATCGCCATGGGGTCTTGAGACACAATCCATTTGCCATCAAGAGATATGCCTATGGGGATAATTTCATATTTTTTTCTGTCCATTGCATCCATAACAGATGCAGCAGAAATCAAGGATATCTGATGCTCGCCTGATCTCCCCCCAAAGAGGACAGCTACCTTTAGCTTTTTTTTCATTATTAAAACAGTCTTATATATTGAAAAAGATAAGCTTAGGTTTATTTAACATAGAGAGAGGGAATCGTCAATAGATATTGCTTTTTCAAGCTAAATAATTTTTTATAAACATATCAATACAATAAATCTTGCTATTTTAAATAAATTTTACTATCTTAAAAAAACTTTCAGAGGATGCTTATATGGTCTATGGCATAGGTATTGATATTGTTAAAGTTGAAAGGATCAAAAAGGCCATTCTCAAAAACGGCCAGAGATTTGTAAAGAGGATTTTTACAGAAAAAGAAATCTCATATTGTGAGAAGCGAAAAAGCATGTATCAACATTATGCCGCAAGGTTTGCTGCAAAGGAGGCGGTTTTTAAGGCAATGGGAACAGGCTGGCGCAAGGGAGTTTCATGGAATGAGATTGAAGTAGAAAATGATTCCTCTGGAAAACCTCATATCAATATCTATGGAAAGACAAAAGAGATCGCTGAAAGGATCGGGGGCAAGAGGTTTCTTATAACGATAACCCATAGTGATGAATATGCTATTTCAAAGGTTATTTTGACAGATTAAAGTTTTAAACAATAATACTTTTTTAGCACTTTAGGTCTTGACAAAATTTCAAAAGGTACTATCTTTTATTAATACGGATTTTTTTCCGAAAGGGCAAACTATTCCGAAAGGATAGGACGCAAAGCCACTGGCCCAGCAAAGGGCAGCAGGGTTGCCAAGAGAGATAAAAGAGATTTCAAAGCCTATCCTTTAAGGAGGATAGGCTTTTTTTGTTGGATATGTGTATCGCTAAAGGATATTTTCTATGCCTCTATATAGTTCGGCTATATCAGGTATAAATGCAGCTATAGATAGATATAATGTTTCCGCGAACAACAGAGCGAACATATCAACCAGCGGTTTTAAGAAAAGCAGGGCTCTTTTGGCCACATCTCCGTCTAATAGTGGGGTCATAACCTCTTCGATCCAGCGGATGCATAGCCAGGGAAGCCTCATTCTCACCAACCAGTCTTTGGATATAGCCATTGATGGCAAGGGCTTCTTTCAAATATCATTAGGCAATAATGGAAAAGCCTATACCAGAGATGGAACTTTCCAACTAGATAATCAAGGAAGAATCGCAACCACCAGCGGTAAGCCCCTCTATCCCGAAATCACTGTGCCGGTCAATGTAGAAAAAATAAGCATGGATACATCAGGAAACATAAGGGCACTTATCAACGGAAACTGGCAGGACCTCGGTCAGATTGAATTGGCATATTTTCAAAATCCAGGGGGGCTAACCCCAATAGGAGACAATCTCTTCGTAGAGACCATTGATTCAGGAATACCTCTAACAGGTATCCCTGATAGTGGGGGTTTTGGTAAAATCATTCAAGGAAGTCTAGAGTTATCAAATGTGAATCTGGCAGAAGAGGCTGTGAGTGATGTTATTACAAAAACCATAGTTGGAGCGAATATAGCTGCATTAAAAACAGAGGATAAGATGTTAGGGGCCTTGATCGATTTATTTGTCTAGCCTAAATTCCACTCACCTGTAAATATCTCTCTTGCTGGACCTTTCATATAGACGCTATTATCCTCTTTCCATTCAATCTCAAGGTCTCCACCTTTTAGATGGGTCAACAAAATTCTTTCGGTCTTATGATTTAATACGCCAGCAACGGTTACAGCTGAAGCCCCCGTTCCGCATGCCAGAGTCTCTCCAGAACCCCTTTCCCATGTTTTTATCTCCACCTCTTTCGAATTAATCATTTGGACAAACTCCACATTTGTTCTATTAGGAAATAGAGTACTGGTCTCAATGAGAGGCCCGTATTTTTCAACAGGAAAAGAGCGAACATCATCTACATATATGACACAATGGGGGTTACCCATAGATACGCAAGTAATATTAAAGGTTTTATCGTCCACTTCAAGTTCTTCGTTTATCACTCTTCCCTCCTGTCCTTTCATGGGTATATCTCCCCTCTCCAGAGTGGGGCAGCCCATATTCACTCTTACCTTGCCTACCTTGCCATCCCCTATGTATAAATCCAATGTTTTTATTCCTGAAAGAGTCTCTACCGTTATCTTCTCTTTATTTGTCATTTTATGATCGTAAACGTACTTACCAAGACATCTGATTCCATTACCACACATCTCGGCCTCACTACCGTCAGCATTAAATATCCTCATCTTAAAATCGGCTTTATCTGAAGGTATAATAAGGACCAGACCGTCTGAACCAACACCAAAATTCTTATCACTTATTTCTCGGGCCAAAGCAGATGGGTTTTTTACCTCTTCATTAAAGCAGTTAATATAGATGTAGCTGTTTCCAATCCCATGCATCTTGGTAAATCTCATTTTTTTCTTTCCTGGTCTCCTGATTTTTAAAATTACTTATTTAACTATATATAAAAATCTCTATATTAGCAAATCATCTCACTCTATCTTAAATAAAAAGTTATATAAAAAGAGTGAAAAATGCAAGGAGCAAATTTCAGGTATGTCCCTGTAGATAGCCTTATCCGGGCAATGACAAGAGTTTTGTATTGACACTATAAAAAAGAGAGTATATTCTTTCAATACTTAAAAGGAAGCGTCTAGGTGCCGGTGTGCCTCCTGGACTTCAAATCCAGTGGCGAGCTCTAATAAAGTTCGTGGTGGGTTCGACTCCCATACGCTTCCGCCAAATAAATCAATAAGTTCCCGCGAACTGATTTTTCTTTTCAATTTAAAGCCTCTCTGGAATTTGAAGCATTGTGATAAATTTGTGATAAAAAATATCACCAATCCCCTTCAGATTTTTCAGGAATTTTTCCTGCACCCTTTTGCTTTTTAGGAATTTTTCCAGCGAATGAGGAAAGTATGGATTTTTTAATTCCCCCTTTCGATTTTTAGGGATTTGACAAGCGAGCAAGCGAAAAAAGAAGCAGCTGTCTGAAGCCGAAGGCTGAGTTTGCTGTTTCGCCGAGCGAGCAAAGGCAAATCCCGTTAAGAAAATCGAGGGGGTGTTCTTTTTTCGTCACTTTTTTGGACAAGCAAAAAAGGGACATATCAATCCTATAAACTTTTTTTCTAGAATCACTAAAGTTTTTAAGTAAGATTACCGATAAGATAAAAAATTTAAAAATTTAGAGGTTATTTTATCAATGAAAACAGTAGCAAAGAAAGAGAGACGTCGATCACCAAGAATAGTTTTACACTCTGCTGTTATGGATGTATATGATACCGATATTAAACTTCAAGCAAAACATAGAGGAAGAATCTGTGACGTTTCTACTTTAGGAGTAAAATTTATTTCTAACAGGTCCTATGCTAAAGAATCGACGATTTATGTCGGTCTTTTGTTACCGAATTATAATTCTTTGATAAATGTCTCTGGAAAAGTAGTCCGGTGTGAACAGGAAAGAGGTGAAGAGTACAATATTGCTGTAGAATTTAAGGAAGATCACTATCAACAGTCTTTAGTATTAGAATATATAAGAATTATGAAGTTGTGGGATAATCAATGGACGGGTCCCAGATAGTTTTCCTCTCTAAATTGATAAACTTAAATTTTTCTTCTTTCTCTTTTATTTTTATTAATCTTTAAATAATATTTTTGAAATGAAAAAGAGAGATCAAAAAGATAGGCGTCAAGCACCAAGAACAGCTTTGAACAAAGCCCTTGTTGATTTATTTTCACAGAAGATGCTAAATCAAAAAGGGCAGAGAGGAAAAATCTGTGATATCTCTCATTTAGGAATAAAATTTAGTTCTGACAAACCCTATATTAAGGGTTCGATAATTCATTTGGGTCTTTTACTGCCAAACTTTGTTCCCATAAGCGATATGACTGGTAAAGTCATACGCTGTGAACAGAAAGATAATGTTGAATGCTATACTGCTGTGGAATATAAAGGAGATTATTACTTACGGTCTCTGATAGAAGCATACATAAAAGCGATGAAATCGTGGAACTCACTTTAAACCAAGATCTCTTTTCACCCTTCCCTTAATATCCATATTAGTTATTTAAATACAAAAACTTTTTTATTTTCTGGCTTAATCTCTTTTATAAGTTCTTTTTCAAATCTTTCTCTACTGCTTTTCTTTACTCTTTTTTGTCTATTTTTAAACTAACTTTTCCCTTTTTTAGATTTCTGTACCTTTATGTGTTATCTTACGTCAGATATCAATATCGCCACAGGCTGAACACTTCGGGAAATATTCTCCTTTCCTTAATGATACGGTTATCTTCTTTCCTAAACTTTCATCACATACATCACATTCATATGTTCCGCTTTCAAGAACCCTGTCCCCTGTTTGATAAATTTTTTCTTCCATTTTTAGCTCCTTTCGGCATATATAATTTCTTGTTTAATTTTTTAATATTAATAAAAATATGCCTTTTTAAAACTTCAAATTTGATATCTCATAAAATTTAACCTTTTCGCACTTCAAATCCATTTGTATATTTTTAATTTTTAACTAAAGAATTTTTCTTAAACACCGATAAAGAAACAGAGATAATAATTTATTAATTTAATCACATAGAAGAGATCACGAAATAATAACCCTCACTGCATAAAATACATATGGAAAAAACAGCAACAGTCGAAAAAAAAGAGGCTGAAGAAAAACTTCTTCAATTAGTCACTTTTTGTTTAGATAATGAGGAATTTGCCATAGATATATTGAAGGTGCAGGAGATAAACAGAATGATGGAGATTACTAAAGTTCCCAAATCTCCAGATTTTGTAGAGGGTGTTATCAATCTAAGGGGCAAGGTTATTCCTATCGTAGATTTAAGAAAAAGGTTTGACTTAGAAATCGCAGAGTATACTAAAAAAACCCGTATAGTAGTAGTGGATATTGAGGGAAAGATTGTAGGCTTGATTGTTGATTCAGTATCTGAGGTATTACGCCTTCCTTCAGATACCATAGAACCGCCTCCATTTATGGTGACAGATATAAATTCTGAGTATATACAGGGAGTAGGAAAACTCGAGGATAGATTGTTGATATTGCTGAACCTCAATAATCTCTTTTCAAAAAGAGAAGGTAAGGAATTAAAGACCTTTTAATTTTTTAATTTAAAATTCAGAGAGGAATATATCATGAAAAAAATAGATCTCAGTCTTATAAAAAATATTAGTATAAGATACAAGCTGATCGTAACTACTCTCATATTAATCCTTATCCCTTTGTTAATCTCCTCTTATGATGCCATCTCCACGTCCGATAGAAATATAAAAAAGATTATAACCTCAAAGCTTGATTCTGACCTTAAGGTTGCTTGGCAGATTTATAACCAGGAGTTAATGAATAATAAAATAATTGCGGAAAACCTCTCCCATAATAATAACCTTTTAAATTTTGTCATGGCAACCCAAAACGAACTTTTAGATCAGTGGTTAAAGGCTCAAAAGAATGTGACAACGTTAAATATTCTTACCGCCTTAGATACAAAGGGTGTGGTTGTCGGATCAGCAAACAATCCCGGTCTTGTGGGGAGTAAAATATATCAGGGCAGTCTTATCAATGAAGCCATCAGCGGCAAGGCGGTAAACTCTACAGAGATCATTCCTTACAATATCATTAAAAATGAGTTATTAGAGAATAATGTCAATATAAATGGTTTTCAATCAAACAATGCCATGGCCCAACTCTCTGTAATTCCTCTCATCGATATGTATAATAATCAGATGGGGATTCTTGTTGCTGGAAGCCTCATCAATAATAATTTTTCAATCGTTGATAAGATTAAAGATACAGTAGGGGGAACAGCCACCATATTTCAAGGTGATAACAGAATATCAACAAATGTTAAGGATAAGTCTGACAATCGAGCTATCGGTACCAAGATGTCAAAGACGGTTTTTGACAAGGTATTATTTGAAGGCTCGAGTTTCAGGGGCAGGGCATTTGTGCTAACAGATTGGTATCTCGGCGCCTATGATCCGATAAAAAATAACGATGGCAAAAACATAGGTGCCGTGTACGTAGGGGTGGAAGAAAAGCCTTTTAATAAGATACAAAAAAGTTTTAGAAATCGAGTGATGTTGCTTGTATTATTTTTTATAGCTCTTGGCGCCATTATTGTCTATTTCAGTACCGGTTTGATTATTAAACCCATTGAAAAGGTAAGCCATAGGCTTAAAGACATTGCTGAAGGAGAAGGGGATTTAACCAAAAGCTTAGAGGTTACATCTAATGATGAAATAGGAGAATTAGCCAAGTGGTTTAATGTCTTTGTGGCAAAGCTTCACAGTATCATTCATAAGGTATCTAACTCTACAAGTCAATTAGCCTCAGCGGCAGAACAGTTATCTGCGTCCTCTGCTCAAATTTCTTCTGGGGCGGAGAAACAGACATCCCAGACAGAACATATCGCAACCTCTATGGAGGAGATGAGCGCCACGATCATAGACATAGCTAAGAATGCCAACGAAGCAGCAGAAGCTGCAAAGGGTGCAGATGAAAAGGCAAATAAAGGGGGAGAAATCGTTAAAAATACGGTAGGGGGCATGAATAGAATAGCCGAAGCTGTCAAAGAATCAGCACATACTATGCAAGCCTTAAAAAGCAGCTCAGAGCAGATAGGAGAAATCATAGGGGTAATCGATGATATAGCTGACCAGACGAATCTTTTGGCCCTGAATGCAGCGATTGAGGCAGCCCGTGCTGGAGAACAGGGAAGGGGCTTTGCTGTTGTGGCAGATGAAGTAAGAAAGCTAGCAGAAAGAACAACCAAGGCCACCAAAGAAATCGCAGAGATGATAAAGAGTATCCAGTCAGATACCAGCGGTGCTGTGAGTTCCATGGAAGCGGGGAGCAAGGAGGTAGAGAAAGGGGTTGCATTAGCCAATGAAGCAGGAGAGGCGTTGAAACAGATTGTAGAAGAGGTTCTGAAAGTAACAGATATGGTTCAGCAGATAGCCACATCTACAGAGGAGCAGTCTGCTGCTACTGAAGAGGTATCTTCTAATATAGAATCTGTTTCTACGGTTGCCAAAGAGACCTCCTCAGGTATGGAACAATCTACTAATGCCATACAAGAGTTGAGCCAACTCGCTACTGGGCTTAAGAATATTGTTGGACAGTTTAAGTTGAAAGTTGAAGAAGAAGTAAACGTTAAAGAGGAATAAGTTTAGACAAAGAAGAGGTTGCCTTCAGATTAAAAATCTTGCATGCTCATTAAAAATTTATTTTACCAAAGAATAGGTGAGTTGAAGGCCTATGATACTCTTCGCATCAATAATTTCTCCTTTTTTAATCATATCTAATGCTTCTTTTATAGGTCTTTCTGATATTTCTATTATCTCATCAAAATCAGGATTTTTGGGACAACGCTTAAGTCCTGTTGCAAGAAATATATGAATACGCTCATCACTAAATCCAGGTGTAGTCCATATTGTGGTTAATTTTTTAAAGTTTATTGCATGATAACCCACTTCTTCCCCTAACTCCCTCTTAGCGCATAAAAGAGGGTCTTCATTATTATTTAACTTGCCTGCTGGAATCTCCCATATATGCCCCCCTGTTATATACCTGTATTGTTTGATCATAACGACTCTCCCATCTTCATGCATGGGAACAATAGCTGATGCCCCAGGATGGCGTACTATCTCTATTTTACACTCTCTTTCATTAGGCAAGATGACATCTTCAACATCTAAATCTATAGTAACGCCCTTATAGATATTTTTGATTCCCTTTTTATAGCTTTCCATATTATTCAGTATCTCCTTTAAGACAGTTTCACTTGTTTGATAGGATTCTTGCTCTTTTATACGAGTTTCTCTAGAGGAGAGAATAACTCTTTTTTGTTTATGAATCTTTGTTGAGGACCCTCAACACAATCCCTTTTCACGGACAATATCTCAATATAGAGGTTGCTAAAAAGAAAAGGCCTAACCATCCCCAAGAAGTTTTTGGACCAACAAAGACAATCATGATAAGCAGGACTCCGAGGATGATTCTAAGAATGGCTTCAGTCTTATCAACATTTTTTTTCATTATCTCTTCAATCAAAGCACGATTTCAAACTCTGTCATCCTTTTATCGACAACGTCTAGTAAAGGAAAAAAGAGTTTTCCCATCATTCTTTCATCTTTATCCATAGAAAAAAACAGATATCCATGGGTTTGATGCCTAGGAGAAATCGTCATACTTTTTAAGCTCTCTTCTATCAGATTCTTTTTAAGCCTTGACGCCTTTCGATATTTATTGCTAAAGGCTCTGGCTCTTATGAAATCCAAACCAAAAGGCAATCTTTTCTCTTCGCTTTCCCGAAATCCAGTCAGTCTTTCTATTAAGTCAGAGTCAGATATTGGAAATTGTTTTTCTCCTTTATTATTAACCAGAAATATTTGGAGAGTATCCAGAAAATGAGATCGATTACCTTTATTTGATATGACAACGTATATTGGCAATATTTTTTTTGATACCATATCTTGATTATTAAAGACTGCTTTTATCCTATGGGGTTCAATAATGGGGTCAATCCCCACCATAAGACCTTTTTTTATCTGGTGCCTTGTATAAGAATCTGCTGATTTAATGTCTTTAGATTGAGAATTGATTTGATGAGCAGAACACCCTGCTATAAAAAATATGAATAAAAATAATATTAATTTAATCTTTGTCATCTTTTTCGATGTTATATTTTTTTATATTAAAGGGTTAAAGGAGAGGTATCCCAAATATAAGTCTCTAACTCAATATCTTTTTTTCTTAACCTCTCTTATAAGGTAAGCTGGCTCTCTGCCATTATAATAGGAAGGACTGTTTAAGGCCCTATCTAATTTAAAGATATCCTCTAAATTATACTTCATCTCACCTTCAAGGAAATCTTTGATTATCTCTGCCTTCTCCTTCGTTCCCAGATCCATATCATCTATTTCTATAAGCGTCTCCCATATTTTTTTAATGTCCGATTCTTTAAATCCCAAAATGTGCCCCCTATTGCTTAATTTCCCCCTTTGCTTCTGAACCCTTTATTATCTTGCTTAAGGATTCTGTAAGATTTTCAATAAAGGACATGGTTTTTTCTGAAACCAAAATCTTTTTATTCAGCTCTTCTATCTCCTTTGAGAGTGTTGCAACATCTTGTTCTAAGGCAACCACTTTCCCAGAAAGTTGTTTTGTGCGAGAATATCCTAAAAAAGTAAAGACCAAAGCTATCACAACCCCTGCAATAATCAACTTATCCTTCATTTTCTCCCTCCCTTTTTTGGTTTTAGATATTTAATTATGGAATATAACCCAACAAAATGAGAATAGTGACAGTAAGGGCACTTGTTCAAGCCTTTAAAAATCCTACCACAATTGATACAAATTTGTACACTATTTTTACAGATGGCACATTGTCTAAATTTAACCTTTGAGTAATTAAAGGACAAGCCTAAAAGGACATGCGCAGATATATATTCTAATATTTGAGGAAAGCTTATATCAATAAAATATGAATTCTTTTTGCACTTTATACATATCCCGACCTCTGCTCCACAGTGAATACAGACAGGAGTATTTTCAAAAACCTGGTTATGACACTTAGGACATTGCATATCATTCCTTATCTATTATAAATAAACTGCTTTCCCTTCCCTTGCTGACCTGTAACAGCCATCAGCTATTTCTATTGTTTTTAAACCATCGTAGCCTGTAATCGGTGGATTTCTGTCATTAACTATTGAATCACAAAAATCTTCCAGTACTTTTTTGATGGTTGGTATGTCCCCTGAAGTAGGAATGGGTATCATTTCATTGCCTTTTATCTTAGCGAGAGAATAATGGACAAAATCCCCTATTAACTGGCCATCTTCCCCAACAAGTTCAATCCTTCCTGACCTGCTATCTGTGTATCTACAAGAATCAATCACACATTTTATTCCTTTATTTAAATTAAAGGCAGCGACAAAGGAATCTTCAAGCTCAGGATTAAAGATATTCGCAGTCTCACAATACACCCTCTTGACCTCGTCCCCTGTAATCCAACGAATAAAATCAAAAATATGCACCCCAAGATGTAATACATTACCACCGCCAGCAACCTTAACCTCTCTTTGCCACTCTCTATCTAAAGATTCATATCTTTGGCTTACACTGATTGTATGGATAGATCCGATTTCTTCTTTTCTCTTTTTAATCTCACTAATCACAGGATTATAGCGAAGGGTTTGGGCTACCATAAGCTTAATTGTTTCCCTCTCTGCCTCTTCTATGATTGTTTTTGCATCTTTAAGATTTGTGGCAAACGGTTTCTCTATGAGGATATGTTTTTTTGCTTTTATTGATTCTATAGAGATATCAAGGTTCATATTTGGAGTTGTTACTATGATAACAGCCTCTATGTCTTTGTCTTTTAGAAGTTCAGTATATTGATTATAAAACTTAATATCCTTTTCTTTTGCAAAGGCTTTTCCTTGTGCTTCTTTTCTCCTGCATATCGCTACTAGTCTTCCATTTTTAGTATCTTTTAAAATATGGTTTGCGTATCTGATTCCATGTCTTCCAAGACCAATGAGCCCTAAATTTACCTTTCTCATTAAAATCCCCTATGTAAACCAGCCTTTTTTGCAATATCAATCGCTTCAAAAAACTCATCAGGAGCAATTCTTCTTGCCAGCTCCTGGTATTCACCAGCCTTATGGCAGGGGCGATACTGATCCATAATATTTACATAGGTATTCTTTGATATCTCTTTGGCGATAAATTCCAGGATCCTCTTTGTGCCTGCAAGCCCATTTGGCATAATCAGATGACGGACCAAAAGTCCTCTCTGCGCCACGCCCCTTTCATCTATGATGAGGTCCCCAGTCTGTCTTTGCATCTCCTTTAATGACTCTTTCAATATCTCAAAATAATCTGGGGCATTGGAATATTTTGCGGAGACATCCTTGTCGCTATACTTTGCATCAGGCATATAGATATCAATAATACCATCCAAAAGCCTCAATACCTCTAAAGAATCATATCCGCCACAGTTATAAACGAGAGGAATCTTAAGGCCCCTCTCAATGGCCTCAGGAAGCGCAGCTATTATCTGAGAAATATAATGGGTTGGAGTTACAAAGTTTATATTATGACAGCCTCGGGATTGTAGGTATATCATATGTTCGGCTAAATCGCGGATGGATATTTTCTGCCCCTGTCCTTGATGGCTGATATCGTAGTTCTGACAGAAGACGCAGAGAAGGTTGCAATGAGTCAGAAATATTGTTCCTGAGCCATTCATGCCGACCAGTGGCGGCTCCTCACCAAAATGGGGAAAGACGCTCGACACAATCAGATCCTTTCCAGCACCGCAATAACCCTCTTCTCCCTCAAGGCGATTAACTCGGCACTTTCTGGGGCAAAGAGTACATGATTCCAAAAGGCCAAAAAGTTGTTCTTTTCTCCTGTTGAGCCCCCCCTTTTTGTGAAGGTTTATATATGGTGGTTCATAGGGCATGGTTCGCTTTTGCTAAAACCTGTCTCTTGGCAAGTCATATTTATTGCTTTGCCTGGTTAAGAAGCCCACCGGCAAGAAGAATCTGCCGTCGCCTTCCCGAGATATCGAGAATGGTCTTGATCTCCTGCCCGTTCACAAATACGGTGATCTCCTCCTGTCCTTCCTCAATGGCCTTTCTTATACCCGGTATCTTAATCATGTCACCCTGATTAATCCTGTCGTAATCGGCCGGATCTTTGAACATCAAGGGGATAATGCCAAAATTGACCAAGTTCGACTTGTGGATGCGGGCAAAGCTCTTGGCGATCTTGACCCGGACGCCCAGATATCTCGGCGCTAGGGCGGCATGCTCCCGCGATGAGCCCTGTCCGTAGTTCTCGCCGCCGACGACAACGCCGCTCTTCTTCTCCTTTGCCCTCTCTGTAAACTTATCATCGATCACATCGAAAACGAACTCGCTGATTGCAGGGATGTTGCTTCGAAGCGGTAGAACCTTGTTCCCACCAGGGAGGATGATGTCGGTGCTGATATCGTCCCCGACCTTTATCAATACCTCTTCTTCAAGGTCGTCCTCCAGCTTATCAAAAAGAGGAAACGGTTTGATGTTAGGGCCTCGAAGAATCTCCACCTCCTCAGGCTTTTCTGCAGGAGGAATAAACCATTTTGAATTGAAGGAAAACTTCTCTGGGTATTCAACTTTAGGATAATTGCCCATGGTTCTCGGATCGGTAATCTTACCAGTAAGGGCTGATGCCACGGCGGTTTCCGGCGAACAGAGGTACACTGCATCGTCCTTTGTTCCGCTTCTCCCCTTAAAGTTTCTCGGGAAGGTTCTAAGGGAATTCGTCCCTGTGGCAGGTGCCTGTCCCATTCCAATACAACCGAGACAGCCCGACTCATGTATTCGTGCACCGGCACTCACAAGGGAGATCAGCCCGCCCATGGCCGTAACATTTTCCAATGTCTGGCGGCTTCCAGGGTTGATCTCGAAGCTCACAGCCGGGTGTTTGATTTTTCCCTTTACGGTTTCGGCCGTTATCATAATATCACGGTAGTCGCCATTGCAGGAAGAGCCGACAATGACCTGAGAGATTTCAACATTCTTTAAATCTTTAGCTGGCTTTACATTATCTGGATTATAAGGACAGGCTACAAGGGGCTCTATCTTACTTAGGTCTAACTCGGTAACCTCGTCAAACTCTGCATTTGGATCGGTCTTAATCTCCTTCCATACCTCTTCCCTGCTATTGAGTCTCAGATAGTCTTTCGTTACCTCATCCGATGGAAAAAGAGCGGCTGTTCCGCCGATATCGACACCCATATTGGCAATGGTTCCGCGGGCACTCATGTCGAGATTCTTCACGCCTGGCCCATAAAACTCCATGATCTTGCCCAGACTGCCCATTACCGTGTATCGCTTGAGAAGTTCAAGAATGACGTCCTTTCCAGAGACCCAAGGCTGAAGCTCTCCCTCCAGATAGATGCCCCAGATTTTCGGGGTATATATATAGTAAGGCTTTCCAGCCATGGCCATGGCAACCTCCATTCCGCCCGAGCCCATGGCAAGCATGGCGAGGCTTCCGCCTGTGGTGGTGTGGCTATCAGAACCGATAAGGGTTTTTCCCGGTATGCCGAACCTCTCCCTGTGCACGTGGTGGCAGATGCCGTTTCCCGGAGGAGAAAGAATCACCCCATATTTTGATGACATCGACTGGAGAAAGCGGTGGTCGTCTGCGTTCTTAAAATCGGTCTGGATAATGTTGTGGTCGATATAACTCACAGAAAGCTCTGTCTTTACGCGTGGAATGCCCATTGATTCAAATTCCAGATAGACCATGGTCCCGGTCGCGTCCTGTGTCAGGGTCTGGTCAATGCGAAGGCCAATCTCTTTTCCTGGTTCGAGTTTTCCTTCTAAGAGATGTTCCTCGATAATCCTTTCTGCGATTGTTCCCTTCATTGGAAACCCCCTCATTACTGTTTTAAGTTATTTATGACTAAGTCTATCTTCTGATATCTGCTCTGTCAAGAACTAAGGTTTATCAAATAAAACATAATAAAATGATTTATCCGCTCACAACCATTAGGGATTTATGAGGTTTAGAGAATTATTTGTGCATAAAAAAATCAACCCCTTAGAAAATAGTTTCCAAAGGGCTCGATATTTATGAATGAAATGTTCAAACAATAAGGGAGGGTGTATGGAGGATGAAATTATTCGAAAATTAAAATTCTCTCTTCTATAAAATTATCCTTTTATGGAACCTTAAATTCAAAATCTCTTGGCTTAATTGTCAAAACAGGGCAAGGTGCTTTCCTAACCACCTTTTCTGCAACGCTTCCCATTAAAGCATGAGAAATCCCTGTTCTCCCGTGGGTTCCCATGACTATCAGATCTGCCTCCTTTTCTCTCGCAGCTATAATGATCTCTACAAAGGGTTTGCCTTTTCTTATAAATTTCTCTATCTTAAGTCCCTTATAATCCTTTGTATTCTTCTTAATAAACTCCTCTGTTTCCTTTGCTTTTTCTTTAACAATATTCTCTTCTAAATCCTCCACAGGAGACCTACGAGGATTTGACTCATACCTATAGCCCTGCTCTAGGTAGCTCATATCTACCACATAAACAGCATAAATTGTTGACCCGTATTTTTCTCCTAAACTGATCGCATATTTAAACGCTTCTCTTGAATTTTCTGAATTATCTGTTGGTAACAATATCTTTTTAATCAAAGTAGACATTTTAAACTCCTTTTTTTCTTTATCTTTATAGAAAATTACTTCACCATAAGATTGTAGAGCCAGGCTATCAAAAAACCAAATATGAAACCATCAATAAAGCCCCAGATGATACCAATAAGACAACCCAGTATAGATGGTTCATATCCTATATAAACAGATGAAATGACCTCTAAAAGTTTGGTTCCCCAATTAAACCCTGCCACCATAATTGTAAGCATGATAAGAGAAACTGCCCAAATTATACCAAAGGCTAAACCTGCTTTTAATGCATCTAGTTTCATATGAACCTCCTTAAAACTTTGACAAATATCTAAATCGGAAATGCCTGCAATATTCTAAGATAACTTCTTTTAAGGACAAACTCTCTGATGCATGAATATAGAGACCAAATTTATTGCAGTATTCACATCTGCACCAAAAAAGATCCTCATTTCTCATGCCATCAGCTAAAAGTCTCTTCTGTTCTTTAGTACAATGCTTACACTTTACTGTTTTACTTAACTTCATTATAATTAATCATTTATATTGGAAAATTTTTAAAAATTTTTGGAAGATGATATCTAAAAGTAAATTCTGAAGATTTTAAATAAAGGGGAAAAGAGGTTCTGATGGAGATCGAAATTCGGATCCTAAAAAATATAATTATCTAAACAAAGGATATAAATCTCAATCCTGGTTTAGACCCAAGAATCACTACTCATTTTAATATTTGTTTTTTAGATATCTTTAATTATCAATATATGAAGAATATTTTTACTGTCAATAGTGAAATGCAAAATATTCTAAAGTAAAATTATACAATTACTTATAAAAATATAATTTGAATGTTTGGGTATTGAAAAAGTTCAATAAATGCTCATAAAAGCAAAATAACAGGATTGTAAAAGCCTTGTTTCTCTTCATAGAAATTTTATTTCACAAAAACTTCTTTTATACTAAAAAATGATATATTGTGATAAGATAAGGATTGAAATTTTAATTCTGTTTCGTTTTATGAAGGTAATTTTGCATAATTTTTTTGTATGTGCTAGCATTTTAAGAAAGCAAATCATAATCAAAAAACGTCTTTTAGCAAAAGCGCTTCGTATTTAAATAAGTATATTCAATTGGGAAATTGGTGTTATAATATAGGACTTTTTAACAAGCTACATTAATCAATAATTAAATTCTATTCAAATCATGAAGTGGGAAAATAAACTCAAGGAAAATATCTGTTCTATTGAAGAATTAAAAAAGCATATTAAATTGACAAAGAATGAAGAAAAAAAACTACAGAGGGTAACCGAAATCTACCCTATTAATATTACCAAGTATTATTTATCTTTAATCAATAAAAATGATAAAAAAGATCCATTAAGAAAATTGATTGTTCCTTCTGAAAAAGAATTAGACATTTCAGGAATTTATGACACAAGAGACGAAAAGGAAAACACAAAGGTTGCTGGGCTTCAGCATACATATAAGCAAACAGCCCTCATTTTATCCACAAATTGGTGTTCAGCCTATTGCAGGTTCTGCTTTAGAAAACAGTTTCTTACTTTTCCAAAGAAAGAGATAGCTTGGGAATTTAATGATGGAATAGAATATATTAAAAGTCATAAGGAAATTAATAATGTACTTGTTAGCGGCGGAGATCCTCTTATATTGCCAACTGAAATAATAGAGAATTTTCTAAAAAAACTTTCAGCTGTAAAACATCTCAATTTTATCCGTTTTGGATCCAGAATCCCAGTAGTCTTTCCAGATAGGATTTTAGATGATAAGTCATTCCTTGAGCTTTTAAAGAAATTTTCGTTAAAGGAAAAAAAGATATATATTGTTGTGCACTTTAACCATCCAAGAGAAATTACTCAAAAATCAATCGCTGCAGTGGACAAGATCATTAAGTCTAATGTCATTGTTAAAAATCAGACTGTATTGCTTAAAGGAATCAATGATAATCCAGATACCCTGGCAGAGTTATTAAATAAATTGGTTGGCATTGGCATCAATCCTTACTATATATTTCAGTGTAGACCAGTAAAAGGTGCAAAGGAATATTTCCAAGTACCATTATATAGGGGGTATAGGATAGTCGAAAATGCCAAAAAGAAACTCGACGGTCTCAGTAAAGGCTTTAAATACATTATGTCCCATAAAACAGGGAAGATAGAGATCGTTGGAGTTATGGGGAATGAAATCTATTTTAAATATCACCAAGCAAAAGAATCGAAAAATATCGGTAAATTCTTCAAGAAAAAAATAAACAAAAAAGCAAAATGGCTTGATGATCTATAATCATCTTTAGCTTCAGCCTCTGAACTCTTTCATCTCACCAGTAGCAATAAAATAAAGAAATAAGGTTTGAACCATGAAAGTATCTGACTTTTTTGTCAAGTGCTTGGAAAACGAAGGTGTTCGATATGTCTTCGGTGTACCGGGAGAGGAAAATGAAGACCTGCTTTTCTCTTTGGAAAATTCGTCCATTCAGTTTGTGCCGACAAGGCATGAACAGGGAGCAGCCTTTATCGCGAACTTCTGGGGCCGATTGACAGGTAAGGCTGGCGTCTGTCTATCAACACTCGGTCCCGGAGCGACAAACCTCGTCACAGGCGTCGCTGATGCAAACTTAGATAAAGCCCCATTGGTAGCTATTACCGGCCAAGAGGGTCTCGCAGGATTGCATCATGAGAGCCACCAAACACTTGATATTGTTAATCTGTTTAAACCGATAACCAAATGGAACACAGCCATTTCCTCGCCAGAGGTTGTGGCCGAGGTTATCAGAAAGGCCTTTAAGGTAGCAGAGTATGAAAAGCCAGGGGCAACCCACATTGAACTCTCGGAAGACATGGCAAAACAACAGGTGATGAAGATGATAACCCCCATTCCTCCTGAAAGGGTGCGACGGCCCAGCCCTGATTACAAGGTTATCAACCGCACGATTGAGCTCCTGAAAGAGAGCAAGAAACCTCTTATCATTGCCGGGAACGGTGCGATTAGAAAGCTTGCAAGCAAACACCTCACGAAGTTCGTTTTGAAGCACAATATCCCTGTGGCGTGCACCTTCATGGGGAAAGGCGCAATATCTGATAAAATGGAGCAGTCGCTCCTTAGCATTGGTCTCGGATATAAAGACTACGTTATTGAGGCAGTCGAAAATGCAGATCTCATCCTCGCTGTTGGGTATGACATTGCAGAGTTCGAACCAGAGAAGTGGAATCCTAAAGGTGAAAAGAAAATTGTCCATATTGACTTTATTCCAGCTGAGGTTTACACACACTACAATCCAGAAGTTGAGGTTGTAAGCGACATCTCTGGAGCACTCTGGGAGCTTAATTCCAAGCTCATCAATGAAGAACTCAAAATCGATACCGAATGGTATAAACCGATCCGGATTCGGATTCTTGAAGACATCAAGAGCTATGAACTGAATAACACGGATACCTTCACAATTCCTGGCACGCTGAACATCATCAGGGAGATTCTCGATGATTGCGGTCTTATGATCAGCGATGTTGGGAGCCACAAAATCTGGATTGCAAGAAACTTTCCTACTTACTGCCCTAATGGATGCATTATGAGCAATGGTCTGGCTAGTATGGGCAGTGCTATCCCAGGGGCCATTGCCGCCTCCCTCATCGACCCTGAAAGACAGGTAGTAGCAGCAATGGGCGATGGCGGTTTCCTCATGAACTCACAGGAACTGGAAACGGCAAAACGGCTTGGTGTTAGTTTCACGGCTGTGATCCTTAACGACAATGATTACGGCCTGATCAGTTGGAAACAGAGTATTACCAGAGGCAGATCAATAGGCACAAAGATCCATAATCCTGATTTTAAGGCGTATGCAGAAAGTTTTGGTATCAAGGGCTATTGCCCAAAGAATCTTGCCGAGCTTAAAGATCAATTACAAATAGCTATCACTTCGAAAGAACTCTGTGTAGTAGAAGTCCCGATCGATCCTAAAGTTAACCATTCTCTCGTTGAAAAACTAAACAAATACTGGGGGGAGGAATAATGACGATAAAAGCAATCTATCCCGCAACAGGAGAAATAATTAAAGAATACCCGGAAATGACACCGGAGGAGGTAAAGAGCATCATAGAGAAGTCACACGAAGCCTTTCTTTTGTGGCGAAAAACCAGGTTTTCTGAAAGAGCTGTGCTTATGAAAAAAGCTGCCAAGGTTCTTCGAGATAATGCAGAAGAGTATGCAAAGCTCATGACTCAAGAGATGGGCAAGCTTATCAAAGACGGTAAGGCAGAGGCTGAGAAGTGTGCCTGGGTCTGCGACTACTTTGCAGAAAATGCTGAGAGGTTCCTTAAGCCAGAGATAATCGAGACTGACGCAAAAAAGAGCTTTGTTACATTTCAGCCTTTGGGCGTTGTGCTGGCGGTCATGCCATGGAACTTTCCCTTCTGGCAGGTTTTTAGGTTTGCTGCGCCTGCGCTCATGGCGGGCAATACAGGTGTATTAAAGCATGCCTCGAATGTTCCGGGATGTGCTTTGGCAATAGAGGGTGTCTTTAAAAATGCGGGTTTTCCAGAGAATATCTTCAGGGCCTTGCTTGTCGGGAGCAGGCAGGTCGATGCAATTATAGAAAATCCTTTGGTTAGGGCAGCAACCCTTACTGGAAGTACCCCTGCTGGAAGATCCGTAGCAAAAAAGGCAGGTCAGATGCTCAAGAAGACCGTCCTTGAGCTAGGGGGGAGCGACCCCTATCTGATTTTGGAAGATGCGGATATGGAAGAGGCTGTGACCACATGTGTCAACAGTAGGCTTATCAATGCTGGGCAGAGCTGCATTGCTGCAAAGCGTTTCATTGTGGTTGAGCCGATTCAAAAGCGATTCGAGGAGCTCTTTTTGGAAAAGATGCGCGCTAAAAAGATGGGTGACCCCATGGAAGGTGGGATTGCAATCGGCCCCATGGCGCGGAATGACCTGAGAGATGAGCTTCACGAACAGGTGAAGAAGAGCATTGAAAAAGGGGCAAAGTGTCTTCTCGGTGGTGAGATACCAGAAGGCAAGGGTGCTTATTATCCCCCAACTGTTCTTGCGGATGTGAAAAAGGGGATGCCTGCATATGATGAAGAGATGTTTGGACCGGTAGCAGCTATTATCCCTGTAAAGAATGAGAAAGAAGCGATAAAGGTCGCAAACGACTCTCTATTCGGTCTGGGCGCGGCTGTCTTTACCAAGAACATTGAAAAAGGCGAGAGAATCGCGGCAAATGAACTGGAAGCGGGCTGCTGTTTTGTTAATACATCTGTAAAGTCAGATCCCCGTCTTCCCTTCGGAGGCATAAAGGAGAGCGGGTATGGCCGAGAGCTGGCCTCTTATGGGATCAAGGAGTTCGTAAATATCAAGACCGTTTATGTAAAGTGAGCGAAAAGCAACGATTAAAAAGAGAACTGCCAGATGAAATCAAGTCGTCTTCGAGCCAAGACCTGAAAGCCTCATGATTGACTTCCAAAGATCCTTTTTCCCCTCTCTTGTCTTAGCAGAAAAGATAATAAGAGATGCCATATCGTTGAGTTCGAGATCCTGTAATATTTCTTTAATTTTCTGATTTCTTGATCCCTTACTAATCTTATCTGTTTTTGTTAATACTAATATCGTTGGGGTTTTATAATGATCGAACCATTCCTTCATTTTTAAATCAAGCTCAGTGGGTTTGTGTCTTATGTCTAAGCAATGGATAACCCCTTTGAGATTGCTCCTCCCTTTGAGATAACTTTCAATGAGTGCCCTCCAATTTTTCTTAATAGAGATTGGTGCATGAGAAAAACCATATCCAGGAAGATCTGCAAAAACTAAAGATTCATTGATTTTGAAAAAGTTTATCATCTGTGTCTTGCCGGGCGTAGAGCTCGTCTTTGCTAATTTTTTTATATTCGTTAGTGTATTAATCAAAGAAGACTTTCCTACATTGGAACGCCCAACAAAGGCAATTTCTGGAAGGGAGATATCTGGAAATTGATCAGGCTTAAATGCACTCTTTAAGAAAAGCGCTGAAACATTGCTCATCAGACTTTTTTCTCTTAATCTAATTTATTGAAAACAAGTCCCGTTAAGAGTTTTGGGAAAAAATATGTGGATTTTTGAGGCATCTTTTCCCCTAATCCAACAATCTTCTTTAGGTCTTCTATCTTTGTTGGATTTAAAAATAAGGCGAGAGAATCTTTAGTATCTCTAACCCTTCTTATTGCCTCTTCCTCGTCATGGGTATAGATAAGATTGTCCTCATTGCTATCCCTTTTTCCCAAAGCCTCTTCAATAATTAATTTTTGGAGTATGGTTACATCCAGCTCCCACCATTCTCTAGGCCTTGAGTCCTCTCGATAACTCTCCATAATATCTTTATTCTTAAGGGTAAGGAGATAATGCCTCTCCTCTCCCCAAAATATTCCAAAGGAAATATCCTCTTTTCCTTTTTGCCTTAAGGCTTGAAAGAATCTCTTCTTCTCCTCATAATCAAAAGTATCCACATCAAAATCTTTGTTCAATTGATCCATTAAAGATCTCAAATTCGACCTATCTAATTTCTGAATGATTCTGTGTGTTGGAAGAATTGAAAGCCCTTCATCATCCATATTGGTGAGATACATCATAACATAATCAAAAGGCATCTCAGGCTCAGAAGAGCCTTTTTCTCTCCTTAGGATGTTTCTCAATCCCAAAGCAGTTTCATATCTGTGATGACCATCTGCAATAATAAGCTGTTTGTCACTAATGAGCTCTTTTATTTTATCAATCTCTTGAATATCGCTTAACCTCCACAAGAGATGCTCTGTAGAATCATTATCATGAATATCAATGATAGGAGGATTTTTTGAAATCCCTTTTTCAATGGTATGATTAATCTCATTTTCAGGGTCAGAGTATAATGAGAAGATCGGAGAGAGATTTGCATTGCAGGCTCTCTTTAAACAGATAAGGGTCTCTTTTGTCTTGGAAAAGGTCTCTTCGTGGGGAAGGACGATTCTTTTCTCGTATTCCTCTAACCTAACGAGGGCAATAAACCCCTTTCTTGTCTTCTCCTTTCCATTTTTAATTCTATATTTTTGAAGATAGATATAGAAAGAGGGGAGGGAATCCCTTTTAAAAATCCCATCTTTGATCCAGCCCTCAAAATACCCGGCTGCACGGGTAAATTTATTATAACTATCATTATCGTGTGGATAGTCTTTTCCCAAGATAATATGGATAATGTTATTCCCATGTCTTTGATAATATTTCTTATAGTCTTCTTTTGGGATAACATCATAAGGAGGGGTTACCACGTCTTCCAGATTGGTAATCTTTTCTCTGTTATATAATATCCCCCTAAAGGGAATGATCCTCGTCATCAAGGAAAGCTCCATGATCTATGTAGTTTTTCAATCACTGATAAGGGATAATTAAAGAATATATCATAATTCTATCCAAGTCAATTGTTATGTGATTTTAAGTAAAATTCTAGGTCTGACAATTTTAAAGACAGGTTTTTCTCAAAAAAAACCCTGTCTAAATGCCGTGTGAAAGACTGTCTTAGAGACTCAGTTTAATAAAGTGGCGACCTAAAATATTTAAAGGTCCCTATTATTTACTGTTAATCTCTGAAGAAAATCTTTCATCACAAACATGACAGGGTTTTATTCTCAATTCATGCATTATTTTAAATCCTATAAATCTATATCGACATCTTAGAAAAATACTTTAAAAAAATATAAATAAACTAGTAATTTTCCTAGTTGTCAGACGATAAATTATTCTTTATTTTTTCTATATTTATTCATTTTAAAGGAGGATATAAGAATGTAATAAAATGGAAGAAATATCTCTTTCATTAATGGTCGATATGAGCTAACAGAAATAGAAAAACAGGGAGACAAAGAAAATGAGATCATTTAATACAAGATTTTTAGCAATATTTATTGCAATTTTAGCTTCGCTAGCTTTAGCAATAGGATGTTCTGACGAGGCTAACGTTGCTACCGAACACACGCACTACCACCCCAAGGGCAAACAG
>DATKYB010000110.1 GCA_035528715.1 Nitrospinota bacterium
ATATTAAGCGAGGTCAAAGGATTGAAGACAAATCAGCTTATAAAAAGAACAGGTATTAAGAATATCCATCCTTATCTTTCGTCTCTCAGTGAAAAAGGGTTGATTTATACAGAAAAACGTGAAGAAAAATCAATTGAAGTTCTAAAAAAGGAGAGCTTTGTAAGATTATGTTCACAAATTAAAAATAAAGATATAAAAGATATAATTGAAAAACTCTGTCCTCATGCCCCTTCTCAGATAAAACTTCTTGAATTTCTTTTGAAAAGAGGTGAGGTGAGAACAAAAGAGATAAAGGAAGAATTTAAATCATCTTCCAGTATTATCAAGGCATTAGAGAAAAAGGCTCTGATTGAAGTCTATGATAAGGTGTTAGATTTTATTTCTGTGATAGAGGAAAAGCCTCCTGTTGAGGAGTTTTTGAAGCTAAATTCTCATCAAGAAAAAGCATTAAAAACCATCATAAAAAGTATTGATTCTAAGAAATTTAGCCCCTTTTTGCTCCATGGAATTACGGGGAGTGGAAAGACAGAGGTTTATCTTCAGGCGATTTCCTATGCATTAAATCAAGGCAGGAATGCCCTATTTTTGGTTCCAGAGATTTCTCTTACCCCTCAATTAGTAACGCGATTTAAAAACAGATTCGGGCATGGTATAGCCCTTCTTCATAGCGGATTATCAAGAAGAGAAAGAATGAGAGAATGGGAGAGGGTAAGAGTTAAAAAGGCATCAATTGTAATTGGAACCCGATCAGCTGTTTTTGCACCGATCAAAAATCTAGGCGTTATTGTTGTGGATGAAGAACATGATAGTTCTTACAAACAGGAAGAAAATCCCAGATACAATGGAAGAGATGTTGCCTTGATGAGGGCTAAATACGATAAGATAACAATTGTTCTGGGTTCTGCAACCCCTTCTTTTGAGTCCTTTTATAATTCGAGAATTAACAAATATCATTATCTCCACCTCCCTGAAAGGGCTGAAGAGCGCCTCCTCCCTGAAGTAGAGATTGTTGATATGAGAACCTTTACTGATGAGATAAAAAAGACAGGTTCTTTGTCTCCTGTTTTAGAAAAAGCCATAAAAGAGAGGCTATTAAAAAAGGAACAGGTTCTTTTGTTTTTAAATCGAAGGGGATTTGCAAATTTTGTGATGTGCAAGGAATGCGGATATGTATTTAAATGTCTTAATTGCAGCGTATCTTTGACATATCATTCCTTCAAAAAACAGGGCAGGTGTCATTATTGTGATTTTTCAGCGAAGATACCAGATGTCTGTCCCCAGTGTCAGGGGGCAAAGATCGATTCTTTTGGTATGGGGACGCAGAAGGTCGAGGATGAGCTCAAGAGATTATTTGAGGGTGTCAGTATTGCCAGGATGGATAGGGATACAACAAGAAGGAGAGATGCCCATGAGGTTATCTTTAACAGGATAAGAAATAGAGACATAGACATACTGATAGGTACCCAGATGATTACAAAAGGTCATGACTTTCCAAACATAACACTCGTGGGTGTTATTTCAGCGGATGGCTCTTTAAATATTCCAAATTTTCGTTCCAGTGAGAAGACCTTTCAGCTTCTAAGCCAGGTTGCGGGAAGGACTGGAAGGGGTGAGCTAAAAGGGAAGGTTATTATACAGACCTTAAGCCCTGAGCATTATAGTATTACAAACGCAAAGAGTCACGATTATATAAATTTCTATGAAAAAGAGATATCCTTTCGCAAGATATTAAAGTATCCGCCTTTTACAAAATTGGCTGTTATTAAGATAGAAGGTTATAAAGAAGAGAAAGTTTTAGAAACGATAAATAGAATAGAAAAAATTTTCAAGGGTCTGGTAAAAGGTGAGGAAGATGTAGATATACTGGGTCCTTCAAGAGGGATTCCACCAAAGATTAAAAATAAGCATCGATGTCTTATTCTATTAAAAGGGAAAACAGTTTCTTATCTCCACAACACTATTCGAAAAGGGATGATGAGATTTCGAAGGTTTGATAAGACGGCTAGAGGGATAACCATTAGTATAGATATAGACCCCATAACGATCTTTTAGGTTATCATTCAAAGAGTTTATCAATCATTTTCAAATTGATTTCTATTGGTTAATAGTATATAACTATACTTAAATCAAGGAATTTGCATTCATTGGAGGAGCGATAAATGTCTCTACTGAACATAAAGACCTATCACGACTCTGCCATCAGGGAGAAATGCACCTCTGTTAAGTCAATAGGTAAAGAGATACAGTCCCTTATCGATAATATGATTGAGACCATGTATGCAGCACCAGGTATTGGTCTTGCTGCCACGCAGGTAGGGGCTTCTTCAAGGGTTATTGTGATCGATACGTCTTTTGGAGAAGATCCCGATGCCTTGTTGGTTTTAATTAATCCCGAAATTGTTTATTCAGAGGGAGAGATTGAGGAGGAAGAGGGCTGTCTCAGTGTGCCGGGGGTAACAGCTAAGGTAAAAAGGGCTGAAAAGGTTAAAGTAAAGGGACTCAATCGAGAAGGAAAAGAAGTCATGATTGAGGCTGATGGTCTCCTCGCTCGTGTCCTGCAGCATGAAATTGACCATATCAACGGACTGGTGTTTGTAGATAGGTTGAGCAGGGCAAAGAAAGTGCTTTTGAAGAATAAATTAAAAAAGATTGAAAGTGAAAACGAATGAATATTGTCTTTATGGGAACCCCAGAATTTGCAGCGTATTCCTTAGAAAAACTAATTGATTCCAAGCATAATGTAATTGGAGTGGTAACGCAACCAGATCGTCCCAAAGGAAGGGGACTAAAAGTGATTTCTTCTCCAGTTAAAGACATAGCAGTTGAAAATAATATCCCCTGTTTTCAACCTGAGAGGCCAAATGATGCTGAATTTGTAAGTACTTTAAGAAGCTTAAATACTGATGCCATAGTGGTTGTGGCTTATGGACATATTATATCAAAGGATATATTAAATATCCCTCCCTATGGTTGTATAAATATTCATTCCTCTTTGCTACCAAAATACAGGGGAGCAGCTCCTGTCAATTGGGCAATTATAAAAGGAGAAAAAACGACAGGAATAACAACAATGCTGATGGATGAGCATATGGATACAGGAGATATTCTGCTTCAAAAACAGATCCCTCTTTTGAATCACTATACTGCAAAAGACTTAGAAGTAAAACTATCTCCTCTTGGAGCCGAGCTTCTTGTTGAGACTTTAGAAGGATTGGAGAATGGGTCGATAAAGCCTACTCCACAGGATCATGCAAAAGCTACTTACGCGCCAAAACTGAAAAAAGAAGATGGTTTGATTGACTGGAAAAAGAGCTCTCAAGAGATTCACAATCTTGTAAGAGGTGTTAATCCTTGGCCAGGCGCCTATACATATATGGAAGATAAGTTGCTCAAGATATGGTTAACAGAAATAGAAGATAAGAGACATCTCGGAAGTGATGGAGAGATAACCGAGGCCACTAAAAACAAAGTAGTTGTAAATACTGGTGACGGTTCTTTGTCTTTATCGGAGGTTCAGCTAGAGGGTGGAAAGAGATTGCCCATAAAGGATTTTTTACAAGGACATCCTTTAAAAACGAGAACAGTCTTTAGGACAAAAAGAGATTGAGAGGTACAAAGAGCAAAGGTGGACGCAACGAGGCCCTGCAAGTACTATACATGCTGGATACCCAAGGAGGGCATACAGACGAGACCCTCTCTTCTCTATTTATAAAATCAGGTTTAACAAAGAGAGATA